>CAJBES010000027.1 GCA_903952145.1 uncultured Opitutaceae bacterium
AAGCTGTGGTCATTCGCGCCGAGCCGATTGATCTCTGCCAGTTGTTGAAGTTCAGCGGACTCGCCGAAAGCGGCGGCGCTGCCAAGCAGGCCATTGCCGACGGTCACGTCCGGCTTAACGGCGCCGTGGAAACGCAAAAGCGGAAGAAAGTCATGGCAGGTGACCGGGTGACTTTCGACGGGCAGACCCTGCTCGTGCGGCTGGGTGGTTGAGCCGCCGCCAGACTGAATCCGGGTTTAGGGTTTCCATGCCGGGGGAATGGCGTCATCGAAAGGCCATGCCATTTTCCGCCCTGGGCTTGTCGCCCCAGCTTGTTCGCGCCATTGTCGCGCGTGGATATGTCGCCCCGACGCCGGTCCAAACGGAGGCGATTCCGGCGGTGCGGAGCGGCCGGGATGTCCGGGCCATGGCGCAAACCGGTTCTGGCAAGACCGCGGCGTTTGCGCTGCCCATCCTGCAGCGCCTGCAGGAATCCAAACGGACCGGCCCGCGCCAGCTTGGTGCGCTGATCCTGGTGCCCACCCGGGAACTCGCCGCCCAGATCGGCGAATCGTTCCGCCAATACGGCCGCTACCTGCCGGAGCATGCCCGGATTGTTACCGCGTTCGGCGGGGTCTCGATCAACCCGCAAATGCTGGCCCTGCGCGGCGGCGCCGACATCGTGGTGGCGACCCCCGGCCGCTTGCTGGATCTGGTGGATCACAACGCGCTCCGGCTGGGAGCGGTGGCCACCTTGGTGCTGGATGAGGCGGATCGCCTGTTCGATCTGGGTTTTGCGGCTGAACTCGGCCGGATTCTCGCCCTGCTGCCGGAGCGTCGCCAGAATCTGCTGTTTTCAGCGACATTTCCCGCCGCGGTACAGGCGTGCGCAGAGCAGTTGCTGCGCGACCCGGTGCGGATTGAGGTGGCCGCCGCCGCCGCCTCGACCCCGGCCATTGTCGAACGGGCCATCGAAGTCGACCCGATGCGACGCACGCAGCTCCTGCGGCACCTGCTCCAAGAGCAGGCCTGGACGCGGGTGCTGGTTTTTGTGGCCACGAAATACGCCACCGAGCACGTGGCCGACAAATTGCGCCGCGCCGGCATTGCGGCGGGAGCCCTGCATGGGGAACTCAGTCAGGGGGCGCGCACCCTGGCCTTGGCGGATTTCAAGGCGGCCAAGTTGCAGGTGCTCGTGGCCACGGACCTCGCCGCCCGCGGCCTCGACATCGTGCAATTGCCCGCCGTGGTGAATTATGACCTGCCGCGGTCGGCGGTGGACTACCTCCATCGCATTGGTCGTACCGGGCGCGCCGGCGAGGGCGGGGTGGCGATCAGCTTCGTCAGTGCCGACACCCACGCGCACTTTGAGCTGATCGAAAAACGCCACCACCGACGCATTCCCCGTGAGCAGATTGCCGGTTTCGAGCCCGAGGAAACGACTGTGCCGCTGGCGCCTTCGACCGGTGGGGTGAAGGGCAAGCGCAAGAGCAAGAAGGACCGTTTGCGGGAGGCCGCGGCCGGGGTGGTGCATCCCCGGCCCGCCACGCCAACTCAGTTGGAGAACTCGTTTCGCTGGCATCGCATGCCGCCGGGCCGGCCCCGGCGCTAAGTGCCGGATCGTGCAGCGCGCTGACGAATCAGCCTTTGCCGTTGCTGGAGGTGTCGGCGGCCCAGACGACGAGCCAACCGCTTGCCTTGTCGACGTAGACCATGGTCGAGGCGGAAGGATTGCCCGCCTCGACGAATTCGGCCCGCACCGGCATGGCGGCCTCACTCGCGGACGGCAGAGCCGGGCGGTAGATAACCAGCGCCAGGGCCGCAGCGGCGGCGAGAGGAGCACCGATCCAGAATAGCGGGGCCAGGCGGTGGCGAACCCGGGCGGGCGGCGACTGCAAGGCGGGGCGCAGTTGGCGCCATGCGGCGACTGCGTCGGGGACGGCGATCTGTTCAGTATCCGATTTCCAAGTCTTGAACACCGTCGCCAGATCAGCGTGCAGGCGACGGCAGTCGGCGCAGTCAGCCAGATGGGCGGCATAGTCAGCGGCCTGCCCGGGCGATGGCGGGACGCCTCCTTTACCCAGCATCAGACGCTCGCATTCGGTGCATTGCATGGCAGGGCCGGGGACAGATCAGCGATTGTAGGCGTAACGATGATCGCGACGGTCGCGCCGATCGCCATGAGCATCAGCAATCCAGACGCGGTTGGTGCGCCATTCATGGCGGCCGGAGACGTAGTATCGAACCCGGTGGCCGTGGTTTCGATGGGTTACCCAATATCCGGGCACCCAGACTTGCACGCGGGTTTCGCGCCAGCAGCCACCGCAGCTGTCCTCGCGGTCGTCATAGACGACCACAGTGCCAGGTTCCGGCGGACAGGCGGAACGATGGCTTTCGGTGATGGCGTGCCCGATGATCAGGCCACCGATAAGGCCGCCAATGAGCGCCTTTTCCTTGGAACCCGCGATGGCGGGACTGGGAGCGAGCGACAGCACGCCGGCGGTGAGCAGGGAGATGGCAGCGAGTTTATTCATAGGTCCTCCAAGAGTTGGTTTGCCTATGTGACGCAGTTCGCGCCGGTGTTATTCACTTATTCTGCAGAATTTCGACCCACAAGGAGACGAGAGAGGGCGGGCTGCCGACAACCAGTCCGCCATCAATGCTACCGCCCGACCACAATAACGGCATAGACCTCACCGTTGCCCCGGGCGGGGCCGCCCAGTACCGCCGGCACGCCCGGACGCTGCGAAATCACCGTCCGCATGAGCACGCGATCGCCGTCAAACCAGCTCACGCGGAGGTGAACGGTGCGCCGGTCGGCTTCTTCCGTTTCCACTTCCAGGCGGTGCCCCTGCCCGAGGGAAAGCGAGCCCTTGGCTGGCACCGCCAGGCTGGTGCTGCCTTCGCCGATAAACCGGTAGCTCTCAAAGCGGAGGATGTTGCGCAGGGTGGGTTCATAGGCGGCCAGGCGCTTGTCACTCGGTCCCCTGTCATTGGAGGCAACGACCAGGATGGCGCGGAGGTGGGTGTTCTCCGCAGCGCCCGCCGGCAGGAGCAATCCGGCGAATACCAGCAGGCCAAGCAGTAATCGGGTGGTTTTCATGGATTTTCCTTCAGTTTTTTCGCGAGCAACCGGCGGGCATGATAAAGACGGGACATGACGGTGCCAGCCGGAATACCGGCGGCCTTGGCGATTTCCTCATAGGACAGACCCTGCACCTCGCGCAAGGTGAGCACCGTCCGCTGCATCGGGGGCAGGGTGGCGAGCGCCTGGTCAAGACGGTCCCTCAGGTCGGCGCGGTCATTGTCATTGTGGCCGTCCTCGCCGACGGTGGCATCGATGGTGTGGTTCGCGTCACTGCCGGAGGCAAAGGGCAGGAAGCGGTCATACCAACGGCGGCGCTTGCGCAGGTGATCCAGCGCCCGGCGCGTGGCGACAGGGTGCAGCCAGGTGGTGAATTTCCCCACGCCTTGGTAATCGGGAAGCTTGCGCCAAACGGTCAGCCAGACTTCCTGGCAGATATCCCGGGCATCGTGCTCGTGCCGGACGATGCCGTAGACTAGGCGGTAAACATAACTGTAGTGCGCGGTCATCAGTGCCCGGAAAGCCACCTCGTCTCCTGCCTGAGCAAGATGCAGCTGGGTATTTTCGTCATCCGGTCGGGGCGAAGCGGAAAGGTCCACGATGCCTTGGCGACAGTGAGCCGATGCCTCTTGTTCCGGCAGCGGTGAGGGCCGGGCTCGTGGGTGGCGGGCCGCGAACTCAGGAACGGCTGCGCCTGCGCCAAAAGAGACCGAATCCGATCAGTCCGGTGGCGAGAAGACTCAGCGTGCCCGGTTCGGGAATCGCGGTGATGGCAAACCCCTGATAACTGTCAATGGTGCCATTGTAGATGAACAGCTGATCATTGGCGTAACCCATGCGCCAGTTCGAAGGGCTTTCCGTCAGCGCCGGCAGGGTGACTGAGGCGAGGAAGGCGCCGGTGGTGGCGTTGAAGGCAAGGGCGCGGGCCCCGCCACTTGTGGTGTAGCTGATCAGTGCGTCGTTGATGGCATCGTAGCCAATGACATCGCTAGGGAGGACAGGAGAACCGGCGGCAGTAAGGTCGAGTGTGATTGAATTTACGGCCAGTCCGGTTGCCGGACTTACCACGGTTACCGTGTTGCCGCTGGCATAGGCATAAAGCAGGTTGCGGGCTGCATCGTAGGCTGGCGCCACCTGGGCGTCAGCCAGTCCGGACAAAGTCACGCCTACGTTGGTGTAATTCCCCGTAAAGAGCCCCGAACCATTGAGGAGCACCGCGCGGTAGCCGGATGTGCTGCCGTAGGCGGCATACGTGACGTTTTCGAGATTACCCGTATTAAGATTATAAAAGAAACTGCGCAGATCGGTGTTAATCGGCGCCAGGTTCTGCAGGACGGCGCCACTGGTGCTCCAGACGATGCCTCCATAGGACGAGTTGCCGCCGCGACCGCCATAATACTGTCCATAAACCGGGTGCCACGCGATATTCATCGGGGTGGAGCCAGCCACGCTGCTCATGGATAACGTGACAGTTGGAGTTGCTGTCAGCAGAAATTGCGCCTGCAGGTCAGTCAGTAGCAGACCTGCCAAGAGCAGCAGTCGGATGCTTCTTGATGACATGATTTAGCATTAGAGAGTGTTTGGGTGGCAAAGGCGAGCCACAATCCAGGGAGCCTTCAGGGAATGGCTGGCAATCCGGACACTGAATTGCTGGCAGCAGGCATTTGTGAAAGAAATTTAACCGCCGAGTGCAGCGTTTCACCGGCATTCAAGCCAGAATAATCATCGGTCGGGTCTGCCTTGGCCGGCTTGTGCCCA
>CAJBES010000028.1 GCA_903952145.1 uncultured Opitutaceae bacterium
CGGGATAAACATGGTGAATCCAAACATAAGAAGTGGCCGAAGCAAAACCAAGCTTCTCAATCAAATCACGAAACGACATTGTGGGCATTTTTTCGGCAGGTAATATTGGATTTCCCCAAGTTATCATATTCCAATGCACACCCTTTAAACCTGCTTTAATGGCTTTCTCATTCATTTTCTGCATAGCTGCACGGGTAGCTTCGAGCGAACCAAAATTGGCAATGAATTTTGAAATATCATATATCGAAAAATACGCTTTTCCGTCAATCAACCAGTAATTAGGTTTTGTGAAATAATCTTTGATAACATGGTCACAAATTTTTTCAAATGTTTCGAGTGTAACTTTTCCTGGATACAGCAACGGACGATCAGTGCCATGCGTCCAAGGGTGAATCTCTTCCCAATCGTGGTTAGCCCACATAAGCGAGAATTTGATTTTGTTGGTGTTTTTAGCTTTCAAAAAACCTTCATCCAAACAGCGATTCAGAAAAGGACCATCGTCATAGTAATACCAGTCGAATATAAAGGCATCGACGCCATTATCGGTAGCCGCTTTTATTTTTTGCGCCATCGCTTTGGGGTCTTTTTCATCGGTATATCCCCATGCCGGAACCTTGGGCTGTTGGTGTCCTTCGTATCGGGGCTTAGCTGCTTTTACAAGCTCCCATTCAGCCCATCCTTTTCCTTTTTGCTGAACATTGCGCGGGTCATCGGTAATGACGGGTGGGGTGGCGGAGGCACTGGGTGGAGCAGCGACCAAGGCCGGTGCCGTGGCGGGTGACGCCGCGGGCGGCGGGATGGAGAGGGCGACAGTCGGCGCGCTATCGGTTGCGGTTGGGACGACAACGGGGGATATGGCGGAAGGCTGCGGCGTGCGGTCCTCCGGAGGTTTGGTTTCATCGCGCTGAAGATAGATGGTCGACACCACTGTGAGGACGATGAGGGTGACGCATCCCGCCACGATGAGCAGGAGAGTCTGCGAGGCCATGGGCTTGCCGCGTTGCGTGATGCGCTGACCCGAGCCGCCGGGAACCGGCGGAGAGTAGCCGGCCTCCGCCACCTTGCGTTGGTGCTGGGCGCGCTTGAGAGCTTCGTTAATCAGGCTCATGGCACTCAGTCGATAGGATTGAACAGGTCCCGGATGGCGCGGCGGGCGTCCCAGAAATTCACCTCATCGGACTCCCGAATAAACGCCGAAAGCAGGGCTTTGTCGCAAAGATTATTGATGACGCGCGGAATGCCCTTGCTGGCCCGGTATATCGCCTTCAGCGCCCACTTCGTGAACGCCGGCCGGCCGGCGCTGCCCGCGAGGGTCATCCGATGCTGGATGTAATGCAGCATGTCGTGCATTGTGAGGGGGTTCAACTCGTAGTGCACGAGAATACGCTGTCGCAACTGACGGAGCTTCTCCTGGGCGAGCACTTCTTTCAACTCGGGCTGGCCCATCAGGACGATCTGCAGGAGTTTCTGCTTGTCGGTTTCCAAGTTGGAGAGCAGGCGGATCTGTTCGAGCACGTTTGAGGCCAGGTTCTGGGCCTCGTCGATGATGAGCACGATGTCGCGGCCACGTTCGATGCGCTCAAGCAGCACACGGTTCATCTGGGCCACAAGATCCACCTGGCTCCGGGCGAGCTTGGTTTCGCCGAGTTCGGTCAAAATGGCCTTGAGCATCTGCGTCTCGGTGACGCGCGGATTGAGGATAAGTGCGGTGTCGAAATGGGCGGGGTCCAGCTCATTCAGGAAGCGCCGGCAGAGCGTGGTCTTACCACAGCCGACTTCGCCGATGAGCAGGATGAATCCCTTTTTCTCATGCACCCCGTATTTCAGGTGCTGGAGGGCTTCCTGATGGGTGGGGCTGAGGTAGAGGAATTTCGGATCTGGGGTGATGTTGAAGGGCTTCTCCTTGAACCCGTAAAAGCTCTGATACATGCGTAGGTGGCAAATTGGCCCGTCCCTTTCAAAACGCACGCCAAAAACCAACACCAGCCGGGTGCGGCCGGTTTCCGGCCTCCGCAGACCGAAGCATCTGAGGCCACCCATTTGCGGCGGTGCTGGAAAAGATTTGCGCGCGAAATGCGCGGACCGTTTATCTTCGGATGCCTGTGAACCTGCGCCGTGTCATCATCAGCCTTTACCTTGTGCTCTTTGTGGGAGCAGGCCTGACCTCGGGTATTTTCCTCTGGCAGGCCCGCGAGGAATACAGCCAGTTGCAGCGGATCGAGGCCGCAAGCCGCCAGAAACTCGCCGAGGCGTTGGCGCGGCTGAAAGAGCAGGAGCGGATCCTTGACCGTCTGCGCAACGATCCGGCCTATGTCGAAAAAGTGATCCGTCGTCGCCTGGGTTACGCAAAACCGGACGAGTTTGTGTTCCGCTTCGAAGACTGAGTCCACCCATCATGTTCCCGCATCCACTCATAGAGCAATACCACCAAGCCGGTCAGGGTCAGGTTTTCGTTTTTTTCAACGAACTGAATTCCACGGCGCAGCAGCAACTGCTCGCCGAGGCGGCGGAGATTGATCTCGCGGAAGTCGCCCGGCTTACGCGCACGCTCCTGCACCAGACCGTGGTCGGCCGGGATAACTCCGGCCTCGCCCCGGCGCCTTATGAAAGCCTGCCCGAGACCGGCGGCTCCACGACGGAGTGGGCGGCGGCGAAGGCCGCGGGTGAGGCGGCATTGCGGTCAGGGCGGGTCGCGGTCTTCACCGTGGCGGGTGGGCAGGGCACGCGGCTGGGCTACGACGGACCGAAGGGGACTTTTGTGGTGACGCCGGTGAAGGCCAAGTCCCTCTTCCAGGTGTTTGCGGAGAAAATCCTTGCGGCCGGGCGCCGCTACGGCCGGCCGCTGCACTGGTTCATCATGACGAGTCACCAGAACCATGCGGCGACCGAGGAGTATTTCCGGGCTCAGCGGCATTTCGGTCTCGAACCGGCGCGGGTGCATTTTTTCCGGCAGGGACGCATGCCGGCGGTGGACTACGGCGGGAAAATCATGTTGGAGCACCATGGCGCCATTGCGCTCAGCCCCGACGGACATGGCGGCTCGCTGCGGGCGTTGGAGCGCAGCGGCGCGCTCGACCTGATGGCACGCGAGGGCATTGACACGCTGAGCTATTTCCAGGTGGACAACCCGCTCGTGCGGGCCATCGACCCGGCGTTCATCGGCTGGCACCTGCGGCGCGGCTCGGAGATGAGCAGCAAGACGGTGCCGAAAGCCTACGCGGCCGAGAAAGTCGGCCACTTTTGTATGCAGGGCGGACGTCTGGTCGTGGTGGAATACTCCGATCTGCCGATGGCGATGCAGCAGGAGGCCGACGCCACCGGCCGACTGCGCTTCATCGCGGGCAGCATTGGCATCCATGTGCTGGACCGGGAGTTCATTCGCCGCGTGGCGGAGGGTGGCGAGGGCGTGGCGCTGCCGTTTCACCGGGCGGACAAAAAGATTCCGACGATCGACTCCACGGGACAGCCGGTGAAACCGGCCAAGGCCAACGGCGTGAAATTCGAGATGTTCGTCTTCGATGCGCTGCCGTTCGCCAAAAATCCCGTGGTGATCGAGACGCGCCGGGGCGAAGATTTTTCCCCGGTCAAGAACGCAACCGGCGTGGATTCGCCCCAAACCTGCCGCGACGATCAGTTGCGCCAGTTTGCGCGCTGGCTCAGGGCCAACGGCGCAACCATTGAGACCGATGCCAGCGGCCTGCCGTCCGCGGTGGTCGAGGTGGGTCCACTCTTCGGCTACGATGAGGATACGTTTGCCGAGGCCTGGAACCGGTTGCACCCGAAACCCGCGATTGCGGCGGGCCTTTATCTCGGTTGATTGTTTCCATGATGACCACTGAAGCGCTCAAGCAAGCGACACAGGAAGGACGGCTGCTGCCCGCTACCGCGGAAAACATCGCGGCGTTCCTCGCCGCCTCCCTGCCGACGTGGGCCAGTGCCAGCATCGGCGAACTGGTGACCCGTGGGGAGTGGGGTGAGCTGAACGACCGTTTCTACCGTTACCTGGAGTTCGGCACCGGTGGCATGCGTGGCCGCACGATCGCGGTTGTGCCTGCAGCGGCCGAGACCGGCACGCCCGGTCCGTTCGGTGTCCCGGAGCACGCGGCGATCGGCAGCAACATGCTGAATGACTTCACGCTGATCCGCGCCGTAGTCGGGCTGTTCCGCTACACGGAGAAGCATCTTTGTAATCTGGGCGTCACGGGCGCCCCGAAGCTCGTCATCGCCCACGACGTGCGGCATTTTTCGCGGCATTTCTGCGAACTCGCGGCCTCGACCTGGAGCCGGTTGGGTGGTGAGGCGTTCATTTTTGACGGACCGCGGCCTACGCCGCAACTGAGCTACAGCGTGCGCTGGCTCAAGGCGCACGCGGGCGTCGTCATCACCGCCAGCCACAACCCTCCGCACGACAACGGCTTCAAGGCTTATTTCGGTGACGGTGCCCAGGTTGTGCCGCCGCACGACCAAGGCATCGTCGTTGCGGTCAACGCCGTGCCCCTGGCTGAGCTGGCGGGGTTTCTCACGAAAGATTTGGGCCGTGTCACCACCTTGAAGCGCGACGCCGATGACGCCTATCTGACGGTGGCGGCGACGGGCATGCTCGATGGTGCGGTGTTCCGGGCGACCAAGCTCAAGGTCACCTTTACTAACATCCATGGCACCGGCGCCGTTCACTCCCTGCCGCTGCTGCTGCACGCCGGCGCGGAGGTTTATCCGGTGCGCGCCCAGCTCGATTTCGATGCGCGTTTCCCGACGGTGAAATCGCCCAACCCCGAGAACAGCGCGGCGCTGGCACTCGCGGTGGCGGACGCGGAGCGCCGGGGCACCGACGTGGTTCTCGCCACAGACCCTGATGCCGACCGCATGGCCGCGGCGGTGCGCAATCGTGCCGGGCGTTTCGAGCTGCTTTCCGGCAACCAGGTGGGCGCGCTCCTCACCGACTATCGCCTCACGAAATACAAGGCGCTGGGCGTCATTCCCCCCAACGGCTCCGACCGGGTTTGCATCATCAAGACCTTTGTCACCACGCAGCTGCAGGATGCGATCGCCCGCGCCCATGGGGTGAAGGTCATCAACACGCTCACCGGCTTCAAGTGGATCGCCGCCAAGATGCGCGGCTACGAGGAGCAGGTGCGCGCCCGGATGGGGCCCGGTTTCGATTACGACGCCATGTCACTCGCCGAGCGTGCGCGCCTCCAGCAGCTGCACGGCTCCTTCTACGTCCTGGGCAACGAGGAGAGCTACGGTTATCTGCCCAACGATTATCTCCGTGACAAGGACGGCAACTCGGCCTGCCTCATCTTCGCCGAGCTCTGCGCCGCCGTGAAGGCCCGCGGCCTGACCGTGCCCGAGTATCTCGATGAGATCTACCTCAAGTGCGGCTTCTACCTCGAGGGGGTCATCAACCTCTACTACGAGGGTGCGAGCGGCAACGCCAAGATCCGGCGCATCCTCGACACCTACCGCGCGCATCCGCCGGCCGGCTTTGGCGATGTGCCTGTGACAAAGTTTGAGGACTTTGGCCGGCAGGATATCCGCGATGCGGACGGCGAACTGATCCCGAAACAGGACCTGTATTTTGTGACACTTGGCAACGGTTACACCTTTGCGGCCCGGGGCAGCGGAACGGAGCCGAAGATGAAATTCTACCTCTTCGCCCACGCGAAGGTTGGGTCCGCCGCCGAACTCCCGGCCGTCAAGGCGCAGACCCGCGCCAGCCTCGACGGATTGATCAAGCTGATCGAGACCGATGCCAAGCAACGCGCCGAGGGTTGATGGCGGCGGAGTTGCTCAGTTCGACTTGCCGGCCTTCGCGGCCTTCAGACGCAGGCCTTGGTTAAGGATACGCTTGCGCAGGCGCAGGTTCTTCGGCGTCACCTCGACGAATTCATCGGTGGCGATGTATTCGATCGCGCGTTCGAGGGAAAGTTTCGTCGCCGGCGTAAGGCCGACCCCCACGCCTTCGCCTTGGGAGCGGAAGTTGGTGAGTTTCTTTTCACGCACAGCGTTGATGGAGATGTCCTCGTTACGGGGATTCTCGCCCACAATCATGCCCTCATAAACCCGCTCGCCGGGGCTGACAAAGAGTTTTCCGCGTTCCTGGCACATGACCAAGGCGTAGGCGGTGGTTTCGCCCTCCTCGGTGGCGATAAGCGTGCCGCTGATGCGGGTGAGGACTTCGCCGGCATAGGGGCCGTATTCCTTGAAAAGGTGACTGAGCACGCCGCGGCCGTTGGTGGCGTTGACGACGTCAATTTCCATGCCGATGAGCCCGCGAGTGGTGATGGTGGCCTCAATCATGGTTGAGTGCGGGAGCTTTTCCATGTTGGTGAGCCGGCCCTTGCGGTTGGCCAGATTCTGCATGATGGCCCCGACGCACTCGTCGGGCACTTCGATCCAGACAGTTTCGAAGGGCTCATGGCGCTGGCCGTCCACGGTCTTCTCAATGACGGTCGGCCGCGAGACGAGGAGTTCAAAGCCCTCGCGGCGCATGGTCTCGACGAGCACGGCGACCTGCATGGCACCGCGGGCCTTGACGTTGAAGACGCCGGCCTTGTCGGTATCATCGATGTAGATGGAGACATTGGTTTTGAGTTCGCGAAAGAGGCGCTCGCGCAGTTGCCGGGAGGTGACGAGCTTGCCTTCCTGGCCGACGAGCGGGCCATCATTGACGCAAAACTGCATCTCAAGGGTTGGCGGGTCAATCTGGGTAAAAGGCAGGGCGTGGCCGTCTTCTTCCGCGGTGAGGGTGTCGCCAATATCGATGTCTTCGAAGCCGGACAGGCCGACGATGTTGCCGGCGACCGCGGTCTCGGTTTCGCGGGTGCCAAGGCCGGTGAATTCGAAGGCCCGGGTGATCTTGGCGCGGGCGCGTTTGCCATCGGCGTGGCGGATGACAAAGACAGGGTCACCGACACGGGCGGTGCCGCCGAGAATCTTGCCGACCGCAATACGGCCGACGTAGTCGCTCCAGTCGATGTTGGAGACGAGCATGTGGAAGGGCTCGTTCGGCTTCGCAAACGGCGGTGGCACGTGGTCGAGAATGGTCTGGAAGAGAGGTGACATATCCTTCGCCTCCTCGCCGAGGTGGAACATCATGTAGCCATCGCGGCCGGAGCCGTAAACAACGGGAGCGTCGAACTGCTCCTCGCTGGCGTTGAGTTCCATGAGCAACTCAAGCACCTTGTCATACATTCTGGCGGGTTCGGCGTTTTCCCGGTCGATCTTGTTGATGACAAGCACGACCTTTAGGCCGTGGGCAAGAGCCTTGCGGAGCACAAAACGGGTCTGGGCCTGCGGACCATCATAGGCATCCACGACGAGCAGCACGCCATCCACCATGCGGAGCGCCCGCTCAACCTCACCGCCGAAGTCGGCGTGGCCCGGGGTGTCCACGATGTTGATGATCTTGTCCTTCCAGTGCACCGAGGTGTTCTTCGCCTTGATGGTGATGCCCTTCTCTTTCTCGAGGTCCATGGAATCCATGGCGCGTTCCTCGATCTGCTGGTTGGCACGAAAGACGCCGCCCTCCTTGAGCAGTTTGTCCACGAGGGTGGTTTTCCCATGGTCAACGTGGGCGATAATGGCGATATTGCGGATGTTCTGGTTCATGGCGCGGAGGTGTTCTGACTTTTGCAAAAAGGGAGAAGGTGCCGACCGCCGACTCCGAAGGCAAGGCCGAAGCCTGCAGGGACGAAAGAGACTTGCGCGAATCGGTCAGGGCCGGCTCGCTAGCACCATGTCAATGGAGACCGATCAGCCAGCAAAGCCCGCCGGCCGCGTGGTTACGGCCGAGACTTTGTCGGTGGCCCCTGGTGTTCTGGGGCAGTTGCTTGCCGAACCTTGGCGGCGGCTGGTGGCAATGGCCTTGGATATCTCGGTGGTGGGATTGCTCTCTCTGTTGTCCACACCGTTTCTAGGCTTGGCGATTGGGGTCCTGCTGATTGTCCTGCTCGGCAACCGGAGGGAGGCCCCTCTGTTAATGAAAGCCTTGCGTTGGCTGCTGCGGGGAGTCGGCGTAGCGGTGTTCGCACTCTCGTTGCTCGCGCTTGGGCATGTTTCGAAGGTGCAGTCCCGGGGACTAAACTTGGAGGCGTTGACCAATCGGGCAGAGAGTGCGGCCCTGAAGGAAACGGTTTTCGTTCCGACCAACCCCTCAATGTCCGACCTTCGTGTCACCAATGCCCAGTTGCAAGAGCAGGTGGAAACTTTGAAAAGGGAGTATCGTGAACAGCAGGTGACGGGTTCGTCCTGGCTCTATCAGGCCCGCGCTTTCACAGGTGCGCTGGGTGTGACATTCGGCTGGTCGGGCATCTATTTTACATTGATCGCCGGGTTTTTGCGCGGCAAAACGCTGGGCAAATTCCTCCTGCGGATAAGAGCCGTGAAACTCAACGGGAAGCCATTGACCTTCTTCGATGCCTTCCTCCGTCATGGCGGTTACATGGCCGGGCTGGCGATGGGACTGCTGGGTTTCCTAAAATTGCTCTGGGAACCCAATCGGCAGGCGGTTGAGGACCGGATTGTCGGGACAGTGGTGATCAAAGGGTGATCACGGCTTGTAGAATTCAGTCGGAACGGTGCCTGCGGCCGAGAGCTTAAAGCGGTAAAACAAAGAACCCGGGACCTAGCGGTCCCGGGTTCAAAGTGGGGGTGGGCGTTCGCCACGCGCTCTTTCCCGTCGGCACAACATTTGGCGCTCTCGCTTTCGCGGGCTGTGTGCTCCCCGACGCCACTCAACGCGGCATGCGCTGATGTCGGTCTCATGGCGGGACCGTCCCTGTCGTTTCCGGCTGGGATCTATCGAGTGAGGCCTCTACGCCCGGTTCGGTCGACTCCTGCCGGAGTCGGCTCGCCGGACGGGGTGCAGACACGCCTGCAATCCGTCGATTTCTTCGCGTCGGCACCTGAACCGCAAGGACGGCGCCGGCGGTTAGCCGGCCGTTGGCCCTGCGCTACGGGTCTGACCTCTTAACTCTCAGGTTGCGTTCGCTTTGCAGTAAGGTGATGCGGTTTTTCGCACCGCCCCATGAGGAGGTTGACGGACTTTGCCAGGTCCGCTCACTCCGCGCTGTCACGTCTCCCTTGCGCGCCCCGCTTCTTGCAAAGCCGGGCCTTTTGGCGGGGTTGTCCCGCCGGGATACGCGACCGCGTTCTGGTCTGCGCAGTAGCAACCATAACCCTCTGGGTAACTGCGTCGGTCCGCAGGTCGAAACGTCCTGTGGACCTGACTCGGCTCAACCACGGTTTCTAATCGCGTCTTGCCGCTCAGCTCCTGATTCGTGCTGAACTGACCGGTCACGACACCGGCCAGAGGAGCTGGTGATATCTGCCTGCATCGTGCGTTGCCGCACGCGAGGGGAAGGCGACACCAGCTGTCGCCGACCTTTCCCCGGTCGCCCGGGATTATCCCAGTCGTGCTCTCAGCAAGCCGTTTCAGGCCGCTGCGCTTCGACTGTTCTATCAAGGAACAGGGCAGAACATGGCAATTGGTTTCCTTTTGAAAAGCAGTTGTTATGCACAACTTCTGCACCAGGTGAAACGGTGAATAACTTGGGGGCAATCTGACACACCGGTTACTCACATCCGCCTTGCCTCAGGAGGCAACTGCCGGACGCTTTTCGTCCATCCGATGTCTTCGCGCGAACTGCCTATATACGAACTTGAGCCTGCTATCCTTACCGCCCTGCAGAAGACTGGCCGGCTCATTGTGCAGGCTCCGACCGGGTCGGGCAAATCCACCCAGCTCCCGCAAATGCTTCTGCGGCACGGCTTCATTGACGGCGGAGAGGTGGTGGTGCTGCAGCCCCGGCGGCTGGCCGCGCGGTTGCTCGCGAAACGGGTGGCGGAGGAGGTGGGCGCACCCTTGGGCGATATTGTCGGCTACCAGATACGGTTGGAGTCACGTGTCAGTGCAAAGACGCGCATCCGCTTTGTGACCGAGGGTATTTTGCTGCGGCAGATGTCATTTGATGCCACGCTGCGCGGAATCAATGTCCTCGTGTTCGACGAGTTTCACGAGCGGCACCTCTACGGTGACATCTCGTTGGCACGGGCGCTGCAGATCCAGCAGTCAGTTCGCCCCGACCTCAAGATTGTGGTCATGTCTGCGACACTCGATACCATGGGGTTACGCGACTACCTCGCACCGTGCGAAGTGTTAACGTCGCAGGGGCGCACGTTTCCGGTGCGCATTGAATATCTGCCGAAATCGGTGAATTTTGAAGCCGATCCCGTCTGGGCTGTGGCCGTGCGTGAATGCGAGCGCATCGCCGCGGAGACGCGGGGCGACTTCCTGGTCTTCATGCCCGGGGCCTATGAAATCAGCCGCACGGTGCAGGAGATTCAGGGTTCGCGTGCCCTCCGGGATTTTGTGTGCTTCCCCTTGCACGGGGAACTGCCGCCCGACCAGCAGGACCGGGCGGTGGCGCGCTACGACACACGGAAAATCATCGTATCGACCAATGTCGCCGAGACTTCGTTGACCATTGATGGCGTCACCGTAGTCGTGGACGGTGGGCTTGCACGCATCGCGCGTTTTGACCCGCACCGGGGTATCAATACGTTGCTTATAGAAAAGATCAGCGTGGCTTCGTCGGATCAGCGGGCAGGCCGCGCGGGGCGCACAGTCCCCGGCTTATGCCTGCGCTTGTGGACGGAACGCGAGCACGCGCAGCGGCCGTTGCAGGAGTTGCCTGAGGTCAAGCGGCTTGATCTCGCCGAGGTGGTCCTGACGCTGAAAGCGGCGGGCATCGACGACATCGGCAATTTCCCCTGGTTGGAAAAGCCCGAACCGCGGGCGGTGCAGCGTGCGGAGCTGCTGCTGTCCGATCTGGGGGCGGTGGGACAACCCGGGCTGCGCATCACGGAGGTCGGACGCAAGATGCTGCGCTTCCCGGTGCATCCCCGCTATGCGCGCATGTTTCTGGCAGCCCAAGAGCGCGGCTGCGTGCGTCCGGTAGCCCTCATGGCCGCGCTCACCCAAGGGCGAAATTTCCTGCTGCGCGGAGCGGACAAACGCACCGACGAAGAGCGGGAGAATATCTTCGGGGACGAACACGAGAGTGATTTTTTTCTCCTTATGCGGGCTTGGCGCTATGCCGACAAGGTGAACTATGCGCTGGAAGCCTGCCAAAGACTGGGAATCCACGCGCAGGGGGCACGGCAGGTCAGACCGCTGTTCGAGCAGTTTCTGGCCATTGCCAAAAAAGAGGGGTTGGATGTCAGTGAACGGGAAATGGATGGAACGGCGGTGCGCAAATGTGTCCTGGCAGGATTTTCCGATCAGTTGGCCAAACGACTCGACGGCGGCACGCTCCGCTGTGAGCTCGTGCACAACCGGCGCGGGCTGCTCGCGCGGGAAAGTTGCATCCCCAAGGCCCCGTTGCTGGTGGCGGCGGAGATCAGTGAGATCGAAGGCCGGGGCGGCGAGGTGAGCGTGCTGTTGACCCTCGCGACCGCGGTGGAGGAGGCATGGTTGAAGGAAATTTTCCCGGAGGACTATGGCGAGGTGCGCGGAGTGATCTATGATCCGGCTATGAAGCGCGTGGTGTCGCGCCGCGAGCGGCGGTTTCGCGATCTCGTCCTGGAAGCGAAGGTGAGCAGTGATGACGCGCCACTCAATGAGGCCGCAGTCTTGCTGACAAAGGAGGTGCTGGCGGGTCGGATCAAGCTGGAGGCATGGGACGAGGCGGTTGAGCAGTGGATCCATCGCGTGAACCGGATGGCGGAGTGGTTTCCTGAACTGGAATTCAATCCAATCACCGAGGCAGGTCGGGCCACGCTGATTGAGCAGATTTGCTACGGAGAACTCAGCGCACGTGGGGTGAAGGCCAAGCCGGTCATGCCGGTGCTGCGCGACTGGCTGACCGCCGAGCAACTGGCGGTGATCGACGACTATCTGCCGGAAAAACTGACGATGGCGAACGGCCGCAAAGCGCGGTTGACCTATGCCAAGGAGGGTCCGCCCGTCCTGAGTGCCCGCATCCAGGAACTCTACGGGGTGCGTTCAACCTTCACGCTCGGCCACGGCCGCGTGCCGGTGAAGATCGAGGTGCTGGCGCCAAATCACCGTCCGATCCAGATGACGGATGACCTGAGTGCGTTCTGGCGCGATATGTATCCGAAAGTGAAAGCCGAGTTATCCCGCCGCTACCCGCGTCACGAGTGGCGCTGATCGCAGGGGCCGCGACAGATGCTGCGGCCCGGCTTTTTCGGCCGCCTAGTCGATGGGGCGGAAATTCGAACGGTTCTGATTGGGGCCACCGGTGACATACGTGTGCTTGAATGGCGTGACCGCGAGACCGGTTGCGACGTCCATGATGGAGAAATCGCAATACCGGCGCTCGTCGGCGCCTTCCAAACCGGGCACGATCTTCACGGCATAGGTGACGCCGGCCCGGGCCTCCAAGGTCAATGAGGCACGGGAGCTGAAGATCGAGCTCTTGTAGGCGGCGGAGATTTCATGGTTGCCCGGGGTGAGGGGAATCAGGCGCTCCCAGTTTTCCTGAGAGTCCCGGACAAACTGCCGGTCGATCATGAGCACATAGCCAACATGCCTGGGCATGAACAGACCGGCCTCTTCGATGAACGCCCCCTTGATATGTGCGACAGTCATGCCGGCTCTGGGCGATTGGTATATCTGGTCCTGAGGAATGGTTCTCTCCGTGGAGCAACCAGTGAGCCACAGGATCGAAGCGAGGATAGGTGCAAAAGGTGGTGGTCGAAATATCATGACAGTCTGAGGATTAGTTAACCGGCAAAATCTCCGCATAGGAAATCAATAGTAGTTGGATAAAAGGATTGAAGCTTCGGGGCTGACGCCAAAAGGCCGTTTTCTGTCCGTCAGCGGAGAGTGACGGCGAAGCGGAGCGTTGAAGCAGGTTTCGACCATTCGATGGTTTCACCGTCCGCCAGGATATGCGCGGCAGGATCATCGACGGAAACTACTTTTGTCCCGTTCGGGAGGCGGATGTGGACTTGGAGCCTGACCGGCTGGCGGCCCTCTGTGAGGATTACTTCACCAGTCACATGCCGGGCGTCATTCCGGGTCAGCGTGTAACTGACCGGCCCGAAATGACTGGCGAAACCGGTGCCGCCGAGCGGACCGCGGTCGAGCCAGGAACGGTCGGCGCCGCGGGCGAGATGCAGGGTGTCGCCGTTTTCGAAGACGAGACTGTCGCGCAGTAACCGCACGACCGCGATTGGCGTCCAGAGGTGTTGGCGGTCACCGATGGCCTTGACGGCACCGGGTTCGGGCCCGCGCTCTTCGCACCAAGAATACAGCGGTGTGGCGTGGTTCAAGGTGGCGTAGAGGTAGCGGGCCACGGCATCGCCTTCGCCGCGCAGGAGCAGGGTCTCTGCGAGATTGTCCAACGTGATGGCGACCCACATGCCTTCTTCCATCCAGCCCGTGTGCATGGGAATTCCACCCGGGCTCATCTTCGACTCCATCTTGCGGATTGTCCCGGTGATAAGTTTGTCGTTGGGGCCGAGCAGGCGGAACGGGTAGGCGGAATTGAGCGCTCCCCAACGGCTGCCGGTGGTCTTGCCGGCGACGCCGGGAATCCACTGGTAGTCACCCTCGGTGATCGCACCACGACGCACGGTGTCGAGTAGGTCGGCGCGGGCGGTTTCGTAAAGTTTGCGGACTTCGTCGGCCTCGGCTTTCAAGCCGAGGATCTCGGCGGCCTCGAGCGTAAGTTCGTCTGCATAGACGGCCCAGAAATTGTGCGGAAGGAAAACTCCGTAGTTGCTGGCGTCGTTCTTGAGCCCGCAATCACCCATGCCGGGAGGGAGCAGGCCGTAGTTCAGCGGCTTGGCCCCGTCCACGAGCATGCGGCTGCGCTGACGGGCGCGTTCCTGCCAACGGGAGCTGGCGATCATGCGCGGGAAGATGTTGGCGAGGAAATCGCGGTCCAGCGTGTTACGGTAGTGCTCCATGATGAACCAGCTCTTGAAACCCGAAGCCAGCCAGCCGGTGCGGGCCCAGCCCTGGGGCTCGGCCCAGCATCCGTCGAAATTCTGGAGATCAAGGGCCAGCCGGTAGCCGTCTGCGGCTTCCACCGGAAGTCCGGCCTGGCTGAGCGCGACACAGGCGATGGCTGCTTCGGTAGGATTGGCCGAGCGGTAGAGTTCGGTGCCGGGGAGCGTGCCGAGATAATCGCCGGGCACCGGTTCGCGCATGATGAAGATATCGGAGAGGCCGGCATAGTAGCTATTACGGATGCCGGGATCGGCGATCTGCAGGCGGGTGGTGCGGGCGATGAGCTTCTGCCACACGGCCTTGGCCTCGGCAAATTCGGCAGGCCAGTCACGACGGCGCAACTCTGGCAACATGGTCTCGTAAACACGGTAAGGACGCACAAACCAGATCACCTTGGTTTCACCGGGCTGGAGGTTGACCGTGGGAGCAAGGATGTTGGCGGCCAGCGGGTATTGTTCGCCCCCAAGGCCGGCAACGATCACCCGGTCGGCGCGGGCCATCCAACCGGCGACGAGCGCATCACGTGCGTTGGTGGTGAGGCCAGGATCGACGAAGGCGGGCATGAGGCCGCGCCAGTTGCCGGGCACGCCGCATTCGACAGCGACACGGTGGGCGGCCTGCTTATCGAGGCTGGTGAACTCCACGCGCACAATCGCGGCGCGCTGACCGCCGATCACTTCCAGCGTGGTGCGCACGTCTGGATGGATGAACTCGGAGGACAGGCCCGGCAGCCAGTCGTCAAGCCGGTGCCAGGCAGATTTTTCGACTTTTTTGCCGTCGATGGAGGCTTGGAAGACGAGCTTCCACTGGGTCAAAGGGCCGTTGAAATTGGCGACCGGGAAATTCAGCAGGGTGTCATTGCTCCAGGAAAGGGTGACCTTGCCAGGTTCGCAATCGACGAGGGTCTTGTCGCCGCTGTCGGGCGGCGCGACCGTGACGCGGTGGGGTGTGCCGAAAGCGTAGCCAAAGTCGACGCGGGGGGTGGATTCCATGGCTGAGGCGATGAGGACGGTTGAGGTTAAGGCGAACGGAAGCAGTTTCAATCGACGGTACATATTATGTGGCGTTCAGGCATGTGCTGGAAAATCCCACCGATGAGGGTGACGGTGCCGTTTTGGGGCGGAAAACCCATGATGCGCCGCAATGCGGGCAGAGGCGGCCAGGCTGCCGAATCCCAGCGGATCAAGGCTGGAATGCGAAGGAGTGAAAGACACCACATCAGCGCACACCTTGCGCCGGCGGTTTGCTCGGACAAGGCGAAACTGCCTGAATAATAGTCGCGCGGATGCCGGTGTGCTCAGGCCTTGCGTTTGCCTTTGCGACCGCTGGTCCGCTCGATGTTGAGATAGGTCTTGGCGAGCATCTGGGACTCGTAGAATTCCACAAGGCGCACGCCTTCGCGGGGTTTGATCAGGTCCTTGCGGGTGGCGTGGTCAATCTGCTGCTTGATGCGGCGGCAGAGTTCCTCCCATTGGTATTGCACACCCTCGATCACATCGGAGACGCGTGAGCCGGCAAGGGCCTCCTCAATGTAGAAACCGTTGGGCTCGTCCTCCTCGAGAAAGACATGAACTTCATTTACGCGGCCGAAGAGGTTGTGCAGGTCACCCATGATGTCCTGATAAGCGCCGGTCAAAAAGACGCCAAGGTAGTAGGGCTTGTTATTGAGCGGATGAAGGCGGAGGTAGTCCTTGGTGTCCTCCAAATCGATGAACGAGGAAATTTTGCCGTCGGAGTCGCAGGTGATGTCCACCAGAATGGCGTTGACCGTGGGCTTTTCGTTGAGCCGGTGCAGCGGGGCGACGGGGAAGAGTTGCTTGAGGGCCCAGTGGTCGAGCAGTGATTGGAAGACCGAGAAATTGCAGACATACTGGTCAGCGAGCAGCTTTTTGAGGTCATGCAATTCTTCAGGCTGGTAGCCGGACTGCTGGTTCTCCTTCGCAATCTGCTCGCAGATCTGCCAGAAAAGTGACTCGGCGGCGGCACGGTTTTCGAGATCGAGGTAGCCGAGATTGAAGAGCGAAAACGCCTCCTCCTTTTTCTGCATCGCATCATGGAAGCGTTCGAGGCGGCCGAGCTTGGTCTTGTTCTGCAACATGACCTCGAGGTCGGTGACGACCTTGTGCTTCACCTTGGGCGAGTGCTCATGGCCGAGGGATTCGCGCTTGTTGATGCGTTCGAACACCTCGACGACCAGGAGGGAGTGCGGAGCCACAATGGCGCGGCCGGACTCGCTCACTATATCGGGCACGGGCACGCCCGAGGCGGTGCAGATCTCGCGGACATTAAAGACCACATCGCGGGCGTATTCCTCCATCGAGTAGTTCATCGACGATTCGAAATTCGTGCGGGAACCGTCGTAGTCGATGCCGAGGCCGCCGCCGACGTCGAGATAGCCCATGGGGAAACCCATCCTGGCGAGCTGGCAGTAGAAGCGGGACGCCTCGATGACGGCGTTCTTGATGGTGATGATGTTCGGGACCTGCGAACCGATGTGGAAATGGACCAGTTTCAAGGCCGAGATGAGTTTCGCCGTTTTGAGCTTCTCGCAGGCGAAAAGGATTTCCGCAGTATTGAGGCCGAACTTGGCGTTGTCGCCCGTGGACAACGCCCATTTGCCCTCGCCACGCGTCTGGAGCTTGACGCGGAAACCGATCATGGGCTTCACCCCGGTCTCGGCGGAGATGCGGATGATGTCGTCGAGCTCGGCGAGTTGCTCGACCACAATGATGATTTTTTTCCCGAGCTTGCGGCCGAGCAGGGCCAGGCGGATGTAATCGTGGTCTTTGTAGCCGTTGCAGATGACGAGGCGCTGGGCCCCCTCGTGCATCGCCAGGGCGATCATGAGTTCAGGCTTGGAGCCAGCCTCCAGGCCGAAGTTGAAGTCCTTGCCGGCGGCGATAATCTCATCCACCACCTCGCGCAGTTGGTTCACCTTGATGGGAAAGACGCCGCGGTATTCGCCCTTGTAACCCTCCTCCTTGATGGCTTTGCGAAAAAGCTCGTTGAGCTGGGTGACGCGGTGGCGGAGCAGGTCCTGGAAGCGGACGACGATGGGAGCCTTGAGGCCCATCTCAAGCGCCTCATGGACGACATCAAGCACGCGGATGCTGCGGCCGTCGCCGAGCGGCTGCACATTGACGCAACCCTCCGGGTCCACGGCAAAGTGCCCGGAACCCCAGCGCTTGAAGCCGTAAAGCTCTTCGGATTTGGCCGCCGACCAGGCGGAGGAGGATTTGTTCTTCAATGCGGTGGGGTGGGGGAGTTATGGCTTGCTTTTGCCGGAGCTGAATCAGTTAGATGCGTGTTTTCTTTTTTCAAATCACCCAACACGCAATGATGAAAATATCCCTCTTGAACGACATTTCGCCCCTGATCGCCCAAACCGCCCCGCAGGGCCAGAGCAGTCCGCTGCCGACCCTGCTCTTCTTCGGCCTGATGTTTGCCGCGATGTATTTCCTGATGATCGCGCCGCAACGCAAGAAGCAGAAGGCGCATGAAAAGATGCTCGCCGCGCTGGAAACCGGAGACGAGGTCATCACCACAGGCGGCATCTACGGCGTCATCACCAACGTGAAGGAAGACCGTTTTGTGGTCCGGATCGCGGACAACACAAAGATCGAACTCGGCAAGGGTTTCGTTCAAGGCGTGGTCAAGCAGCCCGAAACCCCGGTCAAGAAATAGTCCGGCCCCGTTGCGGTCCGTCCCTGCCGACCGGAATTCCTGGCCGCGTCTGGGCGTGCCAATCCCTTTTAACCCAACCGACACATGCTCAAACGCAACCTCTGGAAGATCGTCCTCTCCCTGCTCATCACCGGGTGGGCGGTCTCCGAACTGATCCCGCTGCAAGACGCGCCCTCCTTCGTCGAGTTCGCGAGGACGCATGCCTCGGCCAAGCCCGCCGATTTTGCCAAACTTCTCGACGAGGCTGCCGCCCGGAAGAAGAACCGCCAGGCCGTGTCCGAATTCGTCGCCCTCAAGCAGATCGGCAAGGAGCGCAAGATCGACCTCTCCCAGTTCTTCCCGCACATCCGTCTTGAGGCTTCGCTCAAGAACGTCGAAAAGCGCAACGACATCCTCCTTGCCGAAGTCCTCCGCAGTTCCAAGGGCCGCCTCCAGCGCGGTCTCGACCTCGCCGGTGGCGTGGCCTTCACGCTCGAGGCGGTCGAGCGGCCGGCCGAAGCAGCTGACCTGTATGCCCGGCAGGAGAAAATCAGCAAGGCGATCGAAATCATCAGCGCACGCATCAATGCGTTCGGTGTGGCCGAGCCCGTGATCCGCCCCATCGGCGACAATCGCATCGAGATCCAGCTCCCCAGCATCAACACCAAGGACAACCCCGATGTCGTCGATCAGGTCAAGGCCCCCGCCCGCCTCGATTTCCGCATCGTCCATCCGACCCTCACGCCCCAGACGACAACCGAGATCCCGCCTGGTTATGAGATCCTTACCCTGGAGTTCGAGGGCGCGCGGGGCGAAACCGGACTTGAGGAACTTTTCGTCAAACGCATTCCGGAAATGACCGGCGAGGCGATCTCCAACTCCTTCGCCCGGCCCGACCTCTACGGCAAACCCGAGGTCATTTTGCAGTTCACCAAGGAAGGCAAGAAGCGCTTCGCCGAGGTCACACGCGAGATTGCCACGCCCGGCCAGCAGTCCGGCCGACTGGGCCGCCTGGCCATCGTGTTGGACGGCAGGCTCTACTCGGCCCCGACGGTGCGGGAGGAAATCGACAGCGACAGCGCCCAGATCACGGGCAGCTTCAGCGACCGCGAGGCGATGAACCTGGCCAATGTGCTCAATAACCCCCTCGACGTCGAACTCGTCATCAAGGAGCAATACGAGGTCGGGCCCACCCTCGCCGCCGACGCCGTCATCAGCGGTCGCAACGCCTTTATTGTCAGCACGGCCCTCACCATCGGCTTCATGTTGTTTTTCTACACGATCGGCGGCGTCGTGGCCGCGATTGGCATGGGCGTCAATGTGATCATCACCTTGGGCGCCTTGGTCGCCTTCGGCGCCACGCTCACCATGCCCGGCATCGCCGGCATCGTGCTCACGCTCGCGATGTCCGTCGACTCGAACATCCTCATCTTCGAGCGCATGCGCGAGGAACTAAAGACAGGCAAGACCCTCGGCGCGGCCCTTGAGGCCGGCTTCGACAAGGCCTGGTCCGCGATTCTCGACTCCAACGTCACCACGCTCATCGTCGCGCTCATCATGTATTGGCTCGGCACCGGTCCGGTGAAGGGTTTCGGTCTCACCCTCGCGATCGGTATCTTCACCACGATGTTCGCCGCGGTCGTCGTCAGCAAACTCATCCTCGAGTTCATCATCCACGGCGGCGGGATCAAGACCATGAAGATGTTCTCGGTGTTGCAGAACACGAGCTACGACTTCCTCCGCTACGCAAAACCGGCGTTCATCGTCTCGTGGTCGGTCGTCCTCATCGGCGCCGGCGTCGTCCTCTACAAGGGCAAGGACATCTACGGCATCGACTTCCTCGGTGGCGATTCGGTCACGCTGCACTACACCCAGAAGGTGGACGTCGCCGACCTGCGTCGCGCTGCCGCCCAAGCCGGAATCAAAGAGGTCAACTTCACCTACCAGAAGCCCGTCGGCGGTGCGCGCGAAGTGCTGAGCCTCACCACCCCCTTCGACCTGGGCAAGAGCACCGTGCAAAAGCTCAGCGCAGCGCTGCCCCAGGCCAAGTTCGAGGTCGCCGGCGAAAGCCGCATCGGCGCCTCGGTCGGCAAGGAGATCCAATGGAACGCGTTTTGGTCCGTCTTCTGGGCCATCGTGATGATCCTCATCTACGTGGCCTTCCGTTTCGAGATCGGCTACGGCATCGGCGCCGTCGTCTCCACCGTCCACGACTTGTTCATCACCATCGGCATCTTCGTGCTCTTCGACCGCCAGTTCAACGCGTCCATGGTCGCCGCGATCCTGCTGATCATCGGCTACTCGATCAACGACACCATCGTCGTCTTCGACCGTATCCGCGAGGAATTGAAACTGAATCCGGCGGGCACGCTGCGCAACGTCGTCAACCGTTCGCTCAACCTCACGCTCTCCCGCACGATCATCACCGGCGGCACCACTCTGCTGACGGCCGTCACGCTGATCCTGACGACGAGCGGCGACGTCAACGACATCGCCTTCACCCTCCTCATCGGCGTCCTCACCGGCACCTTCTCCTCGCTCTTCATCGCCAGCCCGATCTTCTACTGGTGGCACAAGGGCGACCGGAAGCATGTGGAACTGCACCACGACCTCGCGCCGAAATACGAATGGACGGGTTCCAGCAAAGCATCGGAGTAATCGCAGACTGACCCCAGACCGCGCCGATGCGTTGGACCTACCAGCCGCTCCCGGCCGACGAGGTTGGGGTGCGCAGCCTGCAGACGGGGGGCAACCGCGTGCTGGCCGAACTGCTGCTCCGCAACGGCGTCACTGACGCTGCCACCGCGGGTTTTTTGAAACCGATCCTGGCCGGATTGAAAGACCCCTTCCTGTTGCCCAACCTCGAGGCTGCCGCCACGCGGATCCGGCAGGCCATCGCGCGCCGGGAGGACATTGTGGTGCTGGGGGATTACGATGTGGACGGGGTCAGTAGCACCGCGCTCCTGGTGAGCGTGCTGCGCCGTTTCGGGCTGGAGCCGCGCTTTGTGGTGCCGCGCCGCTCCGAGGATGGCTATGGTCTTTCGCGCAGCGCGATTGACCGGGCTCTGGAGCAGGGGCACCCCGGGCTGTTCATTGCTTTGGATTGCGGCACCAATTCGGTCACAGAGGTGAACTACCTGATCCGCCAGGGAGTGGACGTGATGGTGATCGACCATCACCGCGCCAAGGAAGGGGTGTTGGAGGGCGGTTTGTTGCTCAATCCGCATGCCAACCCTGATGCCGTCGTGACGGATACTGACGGGCGCAACCTTTGCACGGTCGGGCTGGTCTTCAAACTGGCGCACGGGCTGCTGAAGCAATTGCGCTCCGAGGAGCATCCGGTGGCCTTAAGTCTCAGGCTCAGCAGCCACCTCGACCTGGTCGCCTTGGGCACCATTGCCGACCTTGTCCCTCTGCAAGGCGAGAACCGCATTTTGGCCCGGCACGGCCTGCAGATCCTGCAGGAAACGCAGAGGCCTGGACTGCGCGCGCTCATGGACGTTGCCGGCGTGCGGCGCGGTCAGCCAATCATGCCGGTGGATATTTCCTTCCGTCTTGGGCCGCGCATCAACGCGAGCGGCCGGCTGGCGGACGCCGCCCTTTCGGTCGAGCTGCTGCTCAGCGACGATGCGCAGTTCTGCGCCGAGACGGCCCGGCAACTCGATCAGTTCAACCGCGAGCGTCAGGAAATCGAGCGGCAGATCACTGAAGAAGCCGAACGCCAGATCGAGACCCGGTTTTCCGGCTCCCATGGGATTGTGCTCTTCAGTGATAACTGGCATCCCGGTGTCGTCGGCATCGTGGCCGGCCGGGTCTCACGCAAATACAACCGTCCCTGTGTGGTGCTTGGCAACGAGGGTGAGTTTGCCAAGGGCTCCGGCCGGAGTGTGGACGGCATCAATCTCGTCGAGGTGCTGGCCTCGTGCAGCGGCCACCTGACCAGTTGGGGCGGTCACCCGATGGCGGTCGGCATCGCGCTGATGAAGACCCAGGTTGAGGAATTCCGCACGCATTTCGCGGAGGCGGTGCGACAGCATGCCGGTGACGATATTACCGAGCCCAAGCTCACCATTTCCTCTTGGCTCACGCCGGAACAGATCCGCGAGCAACTGATGGATGGGCTGGAGGCCTTGCATCCCTTCGGCCAAGGCAACCCCGAACCGTTGTTTGGAGTGGGCGGGGTTATGCTGCGCCAAGCGCCCGAAGTCTTCAAGGCCCTGCATTTCAGGTTTACCCTTGAGGATGTCACGGGTCGGCGTCTGCACGGGGTCGCCTGGAAGATGGCGGATCGCCTGCCGCCCTTGGATGTGCCGTTGGACTTGGCGGTCAGGCTCGGCTGGAATCATTATAACGGTCGCAAGCTCCTGCAGATGGAACTGATCGACTGGCGCCCGGCCGGAGCAACTGCCGCGTAGACACGGCCGGGGCGGAGCCGCCGCAATCACGGCGGTTTTGAACTTAAATTCTCGCTTGCACTCCGTCGCTTCTGCCTGCTTTTTCGCTGCCTCACGCAGCCGTAGCTCAATTGGATAGAGCATCTGA
>CAJBES010000029.1 GCA_903952145.1 uncultured Opitutaceae bacterium
GATCTACTCTGTGTGCATCTGTAACTCAAAATTTCTCAGATTGAAACTGGGGAACACACTTTGCCGCAGCACACCCCACTCCTCAGTTTCCTCAAGCGGAAGCGCCTCATTGATCGGCTGGTCGCCCGAGAAACCCACCCCGTTGTGCCGGCAAAGGTTGCGCGCCAGCGCAACCACGGCGACCAATTCCTTGTTCTCGGTCGCTTCCAAGGGCGCACCCAGCCAGCGCATGACATGGGAAAAACAACGAGGCAGGCCCTGTTTTTCCGCAAAATATGCGGCCATCTGGTATGTGCTGCAACCGAGGAAAAGTTGCTCCGCCTCAAGGAGTGGCAGGCGATTCTTCCTAGCATATTCGAAAATGGCCCGCAGGCCAATGGGATGCAGGCGCATAAGCAACAACTTACCAAGATCATGCAGCAGGCCAGCCGTGTAAGCCAATGCTGCCAAATCCTTGAAATCTAACAGATTGCACGCATACATTGCCGTTCGCGCGGTCCCGATCTGGAAGATCAAAAATTGCTGCCAGTTGCATGTTGGCGGCATGGCCATGAACCGGTCCGGGGTGGTCACGAGGCCGCGGGCCTGCGAGGCCAGTCGCACTTCGCCCAGCAGGGCCATGGCCAGTCTCGGATCCTCAATGGCCGCAAGGTCATTGCCGACAGTTTGCCTCAACGAGTTGGCGGCGATGAGCATCTGTCCCGCGAGACCGGGATCCTTATCGACGAGGTCCATCAATGGGTTGAGGCACGAGGGATGGCCATTGGCCGCCATTTGGAACAACGCGGCCACGGACTCGATAATGGGGCAGCCGGACAACTCATCGAGTTCACGCTGAAGTTGAGGCCAATCAGCTACAGGGCAGCGGTTTTCCAATGGGGCGTTGAACCATACCGCGTGATCATGCGTCTCGATTTCCTTGAGCTGCTCATGCTCGGAAAGAAAACCCATGGGCACGAGCGTAGGATTGAGATGTTGGAAGATCAGCCGACTGGCAAACTCCAATGTTTCCAACCCGGGCACAAATTCAGTCCAGTTGCCTGACTTGGCATTGTCGTTGAGATTCTTTAAGCAGTCCACAACGCCCCACGCTCCCGCTGCCTCTGCCTGGTTTGAAAGCACCGCTAGTTCCTCGCTTGCCGCTCGCACCGCCTTGTGCTCGGCGTGTTTCAGCAGCGAGTTCCGCGCCAGTTCCAAGACTGAATGCAGGTTCTCGAGGTGTAGTTGCAACACGTCCGGCTCGTAGCCCATCATCTTGCAGAAGGATTTCCGCTCTTCGAAATGCCGGTTGCGCCAGGGATTCGATGTAGCTTTCGCGATCTCGGCGAAGATATCGTCTTCGTGGTAGGGTTTGATCAGGAAGTTCTGCACGCGCAACTCCAGACCGCGTTTTACTGCGTCGCGGTTGGTGTGCCCGGTGTAGACCACTACGGGCAGGAGTTTTAGCAGGCAGTCACGTTTAATTCGTTCGATGAAGGGCAGCCCGCTGCCTTCCTGCAAAACCAGTTCCACAAACACGAGGTCCACGCCAGCGTGGCTGTTAATGAAAACCCACGCTTCCGGCCCCGTGGCTACGGTCGCAAAGTGATGACCTCCCCGCGCCAAGATGCCCTGCATCGCTTTGCGCGCCGTTTCATTGGAATCGAGAAGGAGTATATTGGCCATGAATTGCCGAAGGTGCCCACCCGACCAGATGCCTGGCCGGGGTGTGATACTCAGAGCCCATGTTTTCTGACTAAAGGCGGCAATTCGCGGTTGCCCCGGCCCGGCCTACGTCGAACCAAATATAGTCTGAAATTCATGAGCCGATGGTATTGGCCCTGTGTATTCTATCGGTCTTCACTGAAAAAACTGAACCGGAATCAGCGACCTTCCACCGGGCGCCTCAGCGCCGACCCCGGGCCAGTTCAGCAACCTGCCAGTCTTGCGTGAAAGCAGCGCGGAGACTATCTGCCGCGGGTTAAACGGCACTGCAATATGGTGGGCTCAACTTGAATGAGGGGCGTCAAGTAGCACTCGAAGTCGGCGACCGAGGTCGTCGAGGGCATAGGGTTTTTTGACAAATTCCGTCAAACCAAGACGCTGCATTTCCACAAGGACCTCGCCGTGCAGGTTGCCGCTCAAGACCAGCACTTTAATGCTCGGGCGCACAATCTTCACGACTCGGGCCACCTCAAGGCCGTTGGCTCCGGGTATGTTCAGGTCGAGCAGCACCGCGTCGAGCGGCTGATCGGTGCGGCTCAAGAAATCGATGGCCTCGAGTCCGTTCGACGCGGTGATCACCTTGTAACCCTTGGCGGTCAGCGTGGCGAACAGCAGACGCCGCAAGGAAATCTCATCGTCAACCACGAGCAGGGTCTCAGTGCCACCGAGAAAATCCCTGTTCGGCAAGACCGCGGTCACGACCGTGGTCTCGCCCGAGAGCGGCAAACCGGCGATGAAGGTGCTACCCTTGCCGGGCACGCTCTCCACTTCTATGAATCCATGGTGACTCGTTACTATGCCATATACCACGGCGAGGCCAAGCCCGGTGCCCTGTGTGTCTGGCTTGGTGGTGAAGAATGGCTCAAAAAGATGCGCTCGAACCTCGGGCGTAATGCCCGTGCCGGTGTCCCGCACGCGGAGGCAGGCGTAAGACTTGCGTGGATCTACGCCCAGGCTGCCAGTCAGTTCGACACCGGGGCGCAACTGAGTGGCAATGGTAATTGTGCCGCCTTGGGGCATGGCATCCCGGGCGTTGACGCAAAGGTTCAACAAAATCTGCTGTATCTGGTTCTGGTCGGCCAGAAGCGGCGGCAGATCTGCAGCCAGTTGCAGCTCGAAGGTGACCGTGCGCGGAAAGGTCTCTGAAAATAGCGCCACGAGTTCACGCACCTGATGGTTGAGATCGAAAGGCGCAAACCGCACTTCATTCTTACGGCTAAAAGTCAGGATTTGCCGGACTAATCCGATGGCACGCTCGGCCGCGCTGTGGATTTCCTGCAGACTTTTACGTGCCTGCACGGGGTCGGAATTGTGGATCAGGCTGAGCTCCGCATAGCCATTGATGATGGCGAGCAGATTGTTGAAATCGTGAGCGATACCGCCGGCAAGCGTGCCGAGGACTTCCATCTTCTGGGCTTGGCGGAGTTCCTGCTCGAGTTGCTTACGCTCCGTGATGTCCTCGCGGAGGCAGAGTAGATTGGTGATCTCTCCCGTCGGGCCGAGCAGACTGGACACCTGCACCGCTTCGCAGACAACGCGGCCGTCGGCGCGCTGGCCCCCCAGTTCGCCGCGCCACTCGCGGCGAGTGCGCACGGTCTGCAACATGGTCTGATAGGAAGCCTCGTCCGGGTGACCGTCGCGCAGCACACTGATATTGCGGTCAAGAATCTCCTCGAGGGTGCGGCCGGAAGCTTCGGTGTATTTCGGATTCACGTATTGCACGAGGCCCTCGGCGTCGGTGATAACGATCGCGACGGGTGATTGCTCGACGGCGCGGGAAAGCTTGAGATATTGCTCCTCGGCTTTGCGTTGCTTGCTGATATCGCGCCCGACGGAGCGGATGCCGAACAGAACCCCGGCAGGATCGTACAGCGGCATTTTCTCCCACGCGATCCAGCGCCAGCCCTGCAGGGTGTCACAACGATACTCGCGCACAGCCCGGTATGGTGCGCGTTCTAGTTCGGAGGTCACGCCGGCGAACGCACCGCGGTCTTCAGCCTGGAGAATTTCATCCAACGAAAGACCCACCCATTTAGTGGCGGGGCGGCCAAATTTGCGCGCGAAGGCTTCGTTGACCGCAAGTAACCGACCCTCTTGATCCCGGCAATAAACAGGATTGGCACTGTTCGCCCATGGGCCGATCAAGGCATCAGAAGCTGACACCGAAAGTATCGTCTCGCTCGAAAGCACACTGAGTTCGGAGGCCATGAATGAATGCACTAATCGGCTCCGGGCGGCCACACTTTAATCGAGACGGCTCAATTCCACGAAGCTGCTTCGGGGATGGCTGCCGCCCGCTGCCTCGGGGCGAAGCCCCTTTCTGTGATGCCCCGCTGCTTGCGGCGGGGAGGGTTCACCGGCGATGGTGACAAACCGAACCCGACTGAGAGGGAATCCAGGGCAGGCGCCCCTCTGCATTGCCGCTCTGCCGGACACGGCGACCAGCCCGAGCGTTTCCCGACTGATCAGCCGCGCTCCCTCATTTAGCACGATCAATCTACTCCAAGCCATTCCTCCCCAGGACTTTCATCCCGCAGCCTGGAAACGCGGTGCAGTGCGGCGTGGTGCATCAGCGTAAAGTGGGGCAATCTGTGCGGTGCGGTGGCGGGCCCGGTCGGTGCGTCGGATTTCGGCAACGACTTCGGTCAGCTTTCCCTGCAAATACGCCGCATGACAGTCGCTCCGCTCCAATACCGCGGCGACCCTCGGGCGGAAGTCTGCCAAGCCGGGTGCCCCGGCCAGGGTGACCAGCCGCTGCACGAGCGGGCTAGCGCGCTGCCGATTTTCCAGCGCGAGTTCGTAAAAGCCACCGCGCAGATACCTGCCCTCCCGCGCCACGAGTTCGTCGAGTGCAGTGAAGAGCCGGACCGCAAGTTGGTTCGGCGTTTCCACAGTCAGGCGACACCCCGGATGGGCTCTGCGGGCTGGCTGCTGTTCTGTCGGCCGAGCATTTCGGCCCAGCCTGCACGCAATTCGCCAATGAAATTTTCGACTTCTATGATCGGGGCAGCCTGTTTGCGAATATTGGCCTCAAAAAGACGGCGATTGTAATACTCATAGACGCGGTCAAGGTTCGCAGCGACCTCGCCGCCTGCGTCAAAGTTGAGCCCGTTCCGCAGTTCAGAAATGATCGCCTGCGCCTTGAGCAAATGCTTATTGATGATCTGGATGCGGGCGAAGTCATCTTCGGGCCGCTCCAACGCCTGACGTGCTTGGGCCAGGGCGCGCAAGGCGCCGTCGTAAAGCATGAGGACAACCTGCCCCGGACTCGCCGTCAGCACAGCATTGGAGCGATAGGTTCGGGCGTAACTTTGGGCAAATATGGTGGCGTTCACGCAAGATCCTCCGAGAGATCGGGGGCTTTGATGATGACCGCACTGATCTGGCGGATGATTTTATCCGATGGATATGTGGAATCGGCGGCCAAAATGCGTGCCCGGGCGATAACTTCTGGGCGGATCTCAGGCAACTGTTGCAAGCTGGTGCGCAAGGCTGTCGCCCTGTCGATATGGATTTGGTCGGCTGGGCCGCGTAAAACTCGCTGGCCAACAACCGAGGAGGTTGCATCCTTGCAGGGAGGAGTCGGTGAGGAGGAAGCGGAATGTATCATGGGTTCAGGGATGAGAACGGTCAGCCGCTGACTTGTATGGTCGATACAGGGAACGCCGTTGGTAGATACTGGGTTGATCGGCCATGAAAAGCCAATCTTTAGCATAAAAGTTGTCCCCCCGCTCAGCGCGGTGGCAGGGTGTTGAAAGTGGCGGCGGCCACATAAGCTGCAAACTTGGCGGGACTTTGCAGGGCGCTGTGCCTTGGGTCGAGCGGGATGCCCGCCAGGTCCGCCCCGCTGTAGAAATGGCGCACACTGTTGCTGACTGCCGGGTCGTCGGCCGAGAAAATCTCGTCGATCATCCACAATAGCCGGGGGTCTTTGACGGTCGCGAGCTTGGCGCGCACGCCCAGCGCCAGCGGGCGGTAGCCCCGGTAAGTGGTCAGGTCGATGAATAGCACGGCGTCGGCGGCATGGACGCGCCCCAGGGTTGTAAGAAAATCATGCGGCAGCGATGCAACTGAGGGAAATTCCTCCGCGCCGAAGCGGCGCCGGCACTCCGCGCGGGAGATGCGCACTACCTCGAAGCGGGACTGTTTCTGTAGCTCGGTGGCGAAGACCTCCTCCATGGCGGCCGCGCTTTCCGGCGGCACAAGCGTGCCGCCGCAGAGCGGCAAGAGGAGCACGCGGTGTAGGGTCAAGGGCAACCTTGCTTCTCCCTGGAAATTCCTCGGCTGGAAATACTCGCGCTCCTGCACCTGGTCCATGATGTCTTCGCGGGTGGACTGGCAGCCGGTGGCCAAGCCGAGTGCCAGACCAGGCAGGATCAGGGGGCAAATAGACCGCAGAAGAAAACGAAAAGGAAAAGGAAAGCGCATCATTTTTTAGTCGTGGTCGTGTCCGGAAAGGCCCGACTCAGCGCATCCGCCTGGGCTTGAATTTTGGATTGCGCGCTTTCCATGGCGATGAAGCTGGCGGTCAGAAGGGCTTCTTGTTGATCGAGCCGGCGCTGAATCGTCGCAATCTGTGCGTCTATATCCTTGTTGGATTGGGTGAAGTTCGTCTGCCAAGCAGCGTTCGACCCACCGATTATGGTAACGAAGGCACTCAGTTTTGCCGTCAGGCCCGTGCTGGCGGTCTGAAAGAACGTCGCCACGTCAAAGGCCTTGTCGCGCAGGGCGAGGTCGAGCTTGGTGCCGTCCTTGATCTCCAGTTGGTTGGTGCCGGACTTGAAATCTATGCCCAGATTCTCAAGGCGGTTGACGCTCCCGGAGAGCCCGGAAACCATGCCAAACGCGATGGACCGGAGGGAACTGGCCCACCTCTGGATCTCGTAATTGCTGGCTAGTAGCGCCGCCGTAACCTTGCCATTCGCTGAGGTGACCTTGGTGTTTTCTTCGATGTAATTCTGCACATCGTTGTAACTTGCAATGAACCCTGCGATCACAGAACGCATGCCCGCGGTGTCACCGCTGACGTTGACCTGCTGAGTTGACACAGTGTCCACCGCAACACTCAAACCCGCGATGCCGTGGGTTATAGCGTCGAGCGTATTGCTGGCGCTGATCAGGGTGCCGCCGCCGTTAAGAGTAAACTCGGCATTCGCACCGCGCACGAGGGTGGAACCGCTGGTCAGCCCCAGGATCTCCATCAGTCCGCCGGCTGGATCGGTGACGGTAATGCCGGTATCTCCCGTGATCAAGTTGGCGAGGACGACCCGGTCGTTGACCCCGTCGTAACTGGCGGCGACCCCCGCGCCGGAGTCATTGATGCGGGTGAGCAACGCACTGAGCGAGTCTGTGTTGACGTTGTAAGCGATGCTCACGCCATTCAGGGAAAAGGAGCTGTCTCCGGCCGCGATCAAAGCGGCCATGTCGGCGTCGAGTCGGGCGGTCGCGAGGGTCGTCGAAGTGTTTAGCACGCCCAGCTTGGCCATGCTGGCGACACTGGTCTGCCCGTTGTTGGCCAGCTTCAGCGCGGTTAGAAAATTACTGGTGTCATTGGCCGCGCCCAAGACGACTTCGTCGAGGCCGCCATTGAGCGTTACCTTGTCCGTGATGTGGTTGTAGCTTGCCGTCACGGCGGTGCCCGTCGCGGTGGCTATGGCCGTGAACACTTGGTCCAGGGTATCGGTCAACGCAATCGTCACCTGCTTGCCATTGACCGTGAAGGTGCCGGCGGTGAGGGCCGCAGCAGTGGGCAGCGTCGCGAGCGTAAGCCCCACCCCGTCGTCCACCGTATTAAGCGGCTGCCCGAGGTCCGCCGCGCCCTCGCGGCGAGCGGTGGCCGCCAGTTTCGCCACCGCTAGCGTATAGCTGCCAGTCGGAGTGCCCGCGGCCGCCGCCGGCGTCCAAGTGGAACTGGTCGTGGCCGATACCGCCTTGCGCGCCGAAAAAAGACCGGATGTCCCGAGGGAGGTGACGGCGGTCTGCAGCGAACTGAGTTTTGTCTCAAGATCTACCAGCGCCGCGTTCTTGTTGATGTTGGTCGTCTTCTCAACATTGAGTTTATTGATGGGCGCAGTTTGCACCGACATGATTTGGTCAATAAAGGTCTTCCAATCGAAGCCCGAGGCGAGTCCTGAGAGGGAAAATTCCATTTGAGAGGTGGCACAATTAGCCATTGCTTGTATCGGCACGTCGGACCCTAGATTTAGCGGCGATTGCCTCCGCCCACCCGAGTGAGGCCGCTGCGGGTGGCAGGTGCAGTGCCCGGCGGCGCAAGACGAGGAAGGAGAACGCCAGGATCAAACCCAGTCAAACGCCGGCGTGGACAGGGCAACCCACCAAGCTCGTGCAGTAAGACGTAAATGCGCACAGGACGTAGAAGAGCGGCGCGATGTTGACGACTGCAAGGACCACGTGCGCACTAATGCTGGCGCGGAGCTGACCACCGACTACGTCGTCACACCTGCAGTCGGTCGTGATGCAACAGGTCCTGCCTGAACTGGTTGGCCAAAAACCGGGACCAAAGTCTGTGGGTGGACAGCGACGGCAAGAGCGCGACGGCCGCGACGTGCTGTTGCCACACTGACGCTTCGACAACCCTATCCTCTGCGAAAAGGCATTCGCGACACTGATCTGAGCCAGACCCAGGGAACGCCCGACCGCCTGAAGTCGCACCTCCGTTGCCTGGTCGATCTTGTCTTTGGTCATCTCGAGAACAGTGCGCCCGATCCGGGCACGAATATATCAATTTGGCCCGCGTCAGCACCGGGATCGGACTGGCCAACCTGACCTACAATCTCCGTCGCGTGTCCCATTGATCCGACACAGGCACAGTGCGGAGATGGCGTGCCCCACCCCGACCCGGCGAAAAACCACCATCCATGCTAAAATGTTTTTCTTTGTTGGGCCGACGCCGCGTGTTGCGCCACCCCTGCGCGTTCGAATGGGAAACGGGGAACACGTTCGGGCGAGGCCATTATCCAAAGTGCCCTGAACTTTATTTCAAGTTGGCATAAAGTTTGTCCGCAACCGCGCCGATAGTGCACCTGTCAAGGGCAAGTGCCCAAGACCGGCGACCCGAAGCCGATCACTCGGGGCGAATGGCGACACGGACGTCGCCGCTTAAGATCAAGGAAGATTAAAATGTCAGTCGTAATCAATACCAACTACGCGGCCACGGTCGCCTCGAACAACCTCGCCACCTCCAGCTCAATGTTGCAGAAGAGCCTCAACCGGCTCTCCAGTGGCTCGAAAATCGTCAATCCCGCCGATGATGCGGGCGGTCTGGCTGTCTCCATGAAACTATCCGCCGCCGCCGTCCGCCAGGGCGCTGTGGCGACCAACCTCGGGAACGCCGTCTCGCTCCTGCAAACTCAGGATGGAGCCTTGAAAGTCACTGCCAAGGTCTTGGAACGCATCAGTGAACTGAAGGTGCTCTATACGGATATCACCAAGAGCAGCAGCGACAAGGCCAACTACAACACGGAGTTCCTGGCCCTCAAGCAGCAACTCACCGACAACTCCGCAGAAAAATACAATGGGGTAGCACTCTTTGGGTCGGGCTCCATTGGTTCCGTGGCGGTGACCGAAGACGGCTTCACCACGGTCAGTATCTCGGCCCGCGATCTCTCCAGCACCGCCAGCGGTGTGGGCGTGATCACGGCAGCCACCGGCACCACCGCGCTGGCCAGCGTCTCGGTGGCGGAGATCGCCACTGCGATCGAGAACGTGGCCACCATGCGCGCCAACAATGGTTCCGAGCAAAGCCGTTTTGGGTTTGCCTCTGAGTTGGTGACCACGAACAAGGCCAACCTGGAAGCGGCCACCAGCCGCATCGTAGACGTCGATGTCGCCGCAGAATCCACCCAGCTCGCCCGCTGGAACATTCTGGTGCAGGCCGGCACTGCGATGCTTGCCCAGGCCAACCAGAGTTCGCAAAGCGCGCTCAAGCTGCTCCAGGGCTAAAGTTCCATCGCCCGCCGTAGCAGTTCCCCGCGGGGGCCGGTGTCACTCCCTGGCCCGGCCCCCGCTGCAGCCCATCGCGTGGTCATCCAGCCTTAAAACCTCCCCCATTTCGCACGCCTACAAGCGTGAAACACTTTGAGGCTCTTGCCTCAGACGGCGCGATTCGGAGCCGTTCCAACCGGATACGTGGCGACGACGGATAGTCGCAAATTCAAGGAAGGAATAGGATACCATGTCAGTCGTGATTAATACTAACTATGCAGCGACGGTTGCCTCCAACAACCTCGCCGCTTCCAGTGCGATGCTGCAAAAGAGCCTGAACCGGCTCTCGAGTGGCTCGAAAATCGTCAATCCCTCCGATGATGCGGGCGGCTTGGCGGTCTCGATGAAACTGTCGGCCGCCGCCCGTCGTCAGGGCGCGGTTGCCGCCAACATCGGGAACGCCGTTTCGCTTCTGCAAACGCAGGATGGGGCTCTCAAAGTCAGCGCCAAGGTCCTTGAGCGCATCAGTGAACTCAAGGTGCTCTATACGGATATCACCAAGAGCGACAGTGACAAGGCCAACTACAACACGGAGTTCCTGGCCCTCAAGGCCCAGCTCACCGACAACGCCGCGGAAAAATTTAACGGCGTGTCTCTCTTCGGGTCGAGCGACGTTGGCACCGTCGCGGTGACTGAGGCGGGTGGCACCACGGTGGCTATCACCGCCCGGGATCTCACCAGCACCGCCAGCGGTGTCGGCGTGATCACGGCGGCGACCGGCACCACGGCGTTGGCCGGCGTTACAGTGGCACAGATTTCCACTGCAATCGAAAACGTGGCCACCATGCGTGCCGCCAACGGCGCGGAACAAAGCCGCTTCGGCTTTGCCTCCGAGTTGGTGACCACAAACATGGCCAACCTCGAGGCTGCCAACAGCCGCATCGTAGACGTCGACGTCGCATCAGAATCCACCCAGCTTGCCCGCTGGAATATTCTGGTGCAGGCCGGCACCTCGATGCTCGCCCAGGCCAACCAGAGCGCGCAGTCAGCGCTCAAACTACTGCAGTAATGCAGTCTCCCTAGTGGTTGTTTTGATTCGCCAAGTCCGGGCCGCCAAAAGGCGGTCCGGACAAGGGGGACCAAAGGAACCGCAAGCGGAGGCCCCGCTCTGAGATTGGTGCTGCCAAGGCTGCACTGGTTGAAGAAAAGTTGGAAAGCAGGCCCGGTTTCACCGCCGGGCCTTCGCTTTGCCCGGGAGGCGCGAAACAGGGTAGATCTGGCCCCGCATCACCCTCTGCAAGAATAACCTAGGTTTCGTCAACCCCTACACATTATTGACCTGTCCCTTAATTGCTGTCGTGGGGGAGAAATCGTGGGGATACGCGATCCGCAGCACGGCATCGGGCACAAGATCCGTCGGCGGCGTCGGCACGGCGCGGATCGCCGCTTCCGACTCCGCCGGCAGCAGACCCGGGATTGGCTTCCAGTGCTCCGTCAGATAGGGCACGTCGCGGTAAAACAGATCAAGCCCCGTCATGCGGGAAAACTCCACCAGTTGGAACTGGTTCACCAGCGCGCAGGAGTGCGCGATCCCCCGCCAGCCCTCCACCAGGAGCGTCTTGTTGCCTGGCTGCACGCGCCCTATTCGCCCGCGACCAGCGTAAAGGCTTCCCCGTTGAAATCCCGGGTGCGCAGTTCCACGACGCCTTCACGTTCAACGTAGAATTGC
>CAJBES010000030.1 GCA_903952145.1 uncultured Opitutaceae bacterium
AAAAAAGTTTCCGCATCATCACCACCGCTGATGACGCGGCCAAGCGCCCCCTCACCGAGGCCGATCTACGTCCCATGATGCAGGCCGCCGGCGCCCGCTTCCGTGTCGCCCTCGTCATTCCCCCTGACCTCATCAGCGACGACCGCCTCGGCCTTCACCTGAAGTTTTTCTCCAATCCGCGCAACGAAATCGAAACCCAAACGGTCAACGGCCTCCTCCAAAAAACCCTCTTCTCCAACGTCCCCGAACTCCTCGGCCAGTCCCTCCAGACTCGCACGAAAAAAATACTCGGCGACGAGCGTTTCGCCCAGTTCAACGGCGCTCTCGCCACCGCCGTCAGTTCCGCCTTCGGCGGCGACCCTGCGGCCATCCAACGCCAAATCTCCTCCGGGGACTACGGTTTCGGCCAGCTTGCCCGGCCCACCAAAACCACCGATCCTGCCCTTCGCCGCCTCGACACCCCCGCAGCCCCGCTTGCGTCCGCCAGTCCGCCAGCCAAGTCTGACCAGCCAAAATCCGTCACGGCAGACGTGTTCTCCCAGATCGTGCGCATCGACACCGAGCAGGTCGTTGGCGCCAACGTCAAAAACCCCGCCGCCACCACCCTTGTCGGTGGCTGGGCCATACAGTTTCTTCTCTTCGCTGTCAGCGCCTCCGCCGCGAGCCTCTTCCGTGAACGCGACGCCGGGCTCTTCCAACGCCTGCTCGCCGCCCCCGTCACGCGCGCCCACATCCTCTGGAGCAAATTCGTCTACGGCGTCACCCTCGGCCTCGTACAGCTCGTCGTGTTGTTTCTCGCCTCCAGCCTGCTCTATGGCACCGACGTTTTGCCGCACCTCGGCCTGCTCACGCTTGTCTGTATCTTCGCCGCCGCCGCCTGCACCTCCTTCGGCATGCTACTCGCCGCCGTTTCGACGTCCCCCGAAGCCGCCAACGGCCTCGCCACCTTCCTCATCATGCTCATGAGCGCGATCGGCGGCGCGTGGTTTCCGATCACCTTCATGCCCCAGTTCATCCAGCAGTTCAGCAAACTCACCCTCGTCTACTGGGCGATGGAAGGCTTCAGCGCCGTCCTCTGGGCGGGCCAGTCCTTCATCCAAATCCTCCCTATTCTCACCGTCCTGGGCGCCATCACCGCCGTCGTCATGGGCCTCGCCATCTGGCGCTTCAACCGCGGCCGGCTGTTTGAGTAAGTTCGCAGCGGGCCAGGCTGCGGATTGGTCTCCGGGACGGCGTCACATATCAGGCGAAGTGGCCCCGTTCGTCGAAAAATTTGGTGTATGTTTCTTCGAGAATCAGAGTGATCCGCGGGCTTAAGGTTGATGTCCCGCCCACCCATGGCCACCCGCGTGCTCACCCTCAGCCTGAAACCCTGGGCGATTGGCCTCAGGAAAACAGGCCGAACGCCGCATAGACTAGCAGGGCGACGCCGGTCAGAGTGAGCACAGGCGCGAAGGTTTTCCAAAAGCGGATCTTCGCCGCCGCCTGTTGCCCGTTGATCCGGGCGTCCTTGTGCTGGTCCTCAATCTGGTCGAGCCGGTCAGACAGTCCCCACTGCAACCAGATGCTGATCAGGCTGACCACCAAACCGCACAATCCAACAATCTCGGCGTTATTCAGCGTCATGGATGGGATATGGGGAGCAAGGCTTCGTGCTTTATAAGTAACAAAGCCGGGCACTACTTGGCGAGAATATACCCGGCCGCGCCAGTTCCGGGATTGTCGCCGCGCGTCCGCGCGGTTTTGCTGCCCCCGTGACCCCCTCGCCCCACGCCGCCGCCATTCACGCCCTCACGCGGCCCCATCGCGACCTGATGACCTATTACACGCTGGCCTGCGTCGCCTTCCCCCCGGCCTTTCCCTTTCTCATCCTGCCCGCGTACTTCCGCTACCACACGATGCGCTACAAGTTCACCGATGAAGGCATCTCGATGAGCTGGGGCATCCTTTTCCGCCGCGAAACCATCATCAATTACGCCCGCATCCAGGACATCCACCTGCGCTCAAATTTCGTCGAACGCTGGCTCGGTCTCGCCCGGGTGCTGGTGCAGACGGCCAGTGGCAACACCGCTGCCGAGCTGACGCTCGAGGGCCTGAAGGAGTTCGAGGCGGTGCGCGACTTTCTCTATTCGCGGATGCGGGGCGTGCATGATCCCGTCCGCGTCAGTGACACTCCCGCTGCCGCAACTGCGACGCCGGCTGATGCCGAACTCACCGCAGCCTTGCGCGAGGTAGCCCGTGAACTGCGTGAAACCCGGCTCGCCTTGCAGGCGACCCCGGTCCACGGCCCCAAGGATCCCGGCCATGTTTGACTGGCTCCGCCATCGGCTCCTGCGTTTTCTACGCGTGCCGGCCGAACCCCAGCCGCCCTTCGGGGCGCCCGGCTCGGTCCGGATTTTTCGCGCCGGGCGCAATTATTACAAACTGCGCCTCGCCCGCTGGGGTGTGACCCAGCTCGGGGCGGTGGCCGGCATCATCTTTTCACTCTGGTTTTTTGACCAGGTGCAGGCCGAGGTCGCCGCCCGCCGCGCCACTGCAGCCAAGTCTTCTTGGGAGCAGGCCGCAGCACCCGCGGTCGCACCGGCCTCGGCACAGAACGAACCGGCCGCTGCAGAAACCAGCAAGAATCCCAAGCCGGGCCGGACGGTGCCACGTGACCAATGGAAGAAAAACTCCCTCCACGGGGCTGCTCGTATCGTCGCCAAATGGCCGGCGTGGATTTTTCCGCTGATATACCTCTTCGAATACGGCGCCATTGCACTTTTCCTCGTGCAAATTCCTCTCACCTTCGTCGCCACGCGTCTCGAGTATGAGCAGCACTGGTATATCGTCACCGACCGCAGTCTCCGCATCCGCACCGGCATTTTCCAGCTGACGGAGTCCACCATGAGCTTCGCCAACCTCCAGCAAGTGGAGGTGAAGCAGGACCCGCTGCAGCGCCTGCTCGGGCTCGCCGACGTGCGCGTGCAATCCGCCGGCGGGGGTGGCAGTGGTCACGACGAAAAGTCGGGGGGCGACTCGCTGCACACCGGCATCTTTCACAGTGTCGAGAATGCCGCCGAGATCCGCGATCTCATCCTGGCGCGACTGCGCCAGTTCCGCGCGGCCGGGCTCGGGGATCCCGACGACCCGAATCTCGCGACCGGCGTGCCGCCTGCCACAACCGCCGCGCTCGCCGCAGCACGCGAAATGCTCGCCGAGGCCCGCGCGCTGCGCCAGTCCCTGGCCAGCCCGCCCTCCGCGAGGGGCTGAGTTTCAAAAACCGCTCGCGGCCACCGCGCCCTGCTCAGCAGGGACGGTGCGGCGGGAAGCGCGCATCCTGATTCAGGGGATGGCCAACTCCATGCCGAGCCGCAGGGCATTCGCATCCGGCAGCTGCTCACGGTTGGCTTCGTAGAGGTCCCGCCATTTGGAGCGGTTGCCGTAGTATTGTTGCGCCAGGCTGAAGAGCGTATCGCCCCGGGCCACCGTATGGCGGCGCGTGGCCGCCGGGGCCGGGACCGGCGTGGTGCTGGCCTGAGCCGAGGAGGTCAATTCCACGATCGCAGGTCGCGTCGACAGCGGCGCCATCGTGATGGGCGATTCCTCGACCACAGCTTCCTGGACCAGGATGGGGACAGGCGGCGGCGCGGGCTTAGCCTCGGTGGGGATCCACAGGCGGTTGATCGGCGCCGGGGATCCGCCGCGGGTCACACTGAGCTCCGCCTTGAGCTGCTCCACCTCACGTTGCAGGCGCTCGACCTGGTCGAGCATGTCGAGCCGCTGGGTTTTGCTCTCCATCGGGTTGCCGGGCAGCGTGCGGGCGAACTCGCGTTTCGCCGCGTCGATCTGGCCGCGCACCAACTCGGCCTGCCGTGCCGTCGGCCGCAGCTCCACGTATTTCCGGAGATGATAGATGGCCGCGATGGGGTCCTTGGCGTGCTGCATATACAGCAACCCGGCTTCGAGATGGGAATCAGGCGCGGCATCACCGCGGGTCTCGATGGCCTTCAGGTAGGAGACCAACGCCTCCTGATTGCGGCCCTGCCGCATCATCTGCTGCCCGCGCCGGTAGTGCGCATCATCGGCCTCGGCGCCCACCGCCCCGCCCGGATTGCGCTCGCACCCCGCGATCCAGAACAGTGCGCCCAGGAGCAGCAGGCTGGAAATATACGGGCTTTTCATTGTCTGACAGGGAAAGGGATTGAACGGAAGCGGGTTAGTCCTAATTTTCCAGCCTGCTTCCGCGATACAAACTCTAAATGGCCCTCCAATCAAAATCCATCCTCCGCCGTGCCCGCGCCTGTATACGCGTCGAGAGTGATGCCCTGGCGGCCACCGCCCAGGCGCTCGGTCCGGAGTTCGTCGCCACGGCCCGGGCCGTCGAGACCCTCGTCGCCGCCGGTGGCAAGCTCATCTTCAGTGGCGTCGGCAAGTCCGCCCACATCGCCCGGAAGCTCACCGGCACCTTCAACAGCACGGGTGTGTCGTCGTGCTTCCTTGATGCCACCCAGGCCCTCCACGGCGATCTTGGGCTTTGTGCCGAGGGTGACCTTGCCATCATCCTGAGCAACAGCGGCCAGACCGAGGAAGTTCTGCGCCTGCTGCCCCTGCTCAAGCGCTTTGGGGTCAAAATCGTCGCCTGCACCAGCCACGCCGGCTCCGACCTGGCCAAGAACGCCGACTACCGCCTGCTCTACCACGTGCCCCGCGAAGCCTGCCCGCTGGAGCTTGCGCCAACTGCCAGCACCACCGCCGCCTTGGCCTTGGGCGACGCCCTGGCCATGGTCCTGCTGGAAGCCCGCGGCCTCACCCGTGACGACTTTGCCCGTTACCACCCCGCCGGCAACCTCGGCCGCGTGCTGCTCCTCCGGGTGCGGGACATCATGCGGAGTGGCGACCGTCTGCCCGTGCTGCCCGACACCTGCACCACCCAAGACGCCATCCTGGCGATGACCAAGGCCAAGAGCGGCAGCATCGCCCTCGTCCACCCGAGAAGCGGCAAACTCACCGGCATCCTGACCGACGGCGATTTCCGCCGCAGCGCCCTCACCGGCCCCGATTTTCTCCTTCAGCCCGTGTCCCGGTTCATGACCCGTACCCCCAAGACCATCCGCGAAAACGCACTTGGAGTCGACGCACTCCGCCTGTTCGAGGCCCACCGCATCGATGATCTCATCGTGCTCAATGTCGCGGGCAAACCCGTGGGTCTCATCGACGGTCAGGACCTGCCCAAACTCAAGATCGTCTGATGAATCCCATCCGCATCGGCATCATCGGCATGGGTGGTTTTGCCGGCTGGCACCACAACGTGGTCCAGCGGCTTGAGGACCGCGGCCTGGCCCGGCTCATCTGCACCTGCGATCCGCAGGCCACCGCCTTCGCCAGCGAACAGCAAAATTGGAAGTTTCCCACCCGCGGCGTGAGCGTTTTCCCGGACTACAAGTCCATGCTCGCTGCGTGCCACCGCGACCTGGACCTGCTCGTCGTGCCCACGCCCATCAACCTGCACGCTGAAATGCACCGCGCCGGCGTTGAACTCGGCATCCCCGTTTATCTCGAGAAGCCCCCCACCCTCGACTACCTTGAACTCGAGGAGATGATCATCCGCGACCGGCAGGCGCGCCACTCCTCGCTGGTGGGTTTCAACTTCATCATCGAGCAGCCCCGCCTCGCCCTCAAGCAGCGCATCCTCGCCGGGGAGTTCGGTCCCGTGCGCGGCACCGCGCTTCTCGCGCTCTGGCCGCGGCCGGCGGACTATTTCCGCCGCAACAACTGGGCCGGCCGGCTCATGATGGACGGTCGCGTGGTCCTCGACAGCTGCATGGGCAACGCCCTCGCCCACTTTGTCCACAATATGCTTTTTTGGATCGGGGGACCCGAACTCATGTGCTGGGCGGAGATCGCCAAGGTGCGGGCCGAACTCTACCGCGCCCACGCCATCGAGGGGGCCGACACCTTCTTTGTCGAGGCCGACACCACGCGCGGCGCAACCATGCGTTTCGCCCTCTCGCACGCCTGCGCGGGGCAGACCCTGCACTCCGAGACTGTCAGCTGCGAACAGGCCGATATCCGCTACATTGTCGGCCAGCAGGCTGAGATCCGCTGGCGCGACGGCCGCACCGAACGCATCCCCCTCGGGCCGTTCGACGGTTTGCACGACAACCATCTCGAATACCACCGCTACCTGCGCGGCGAACTGCCCCGGCCGGCCACGACGCTCGTCGATTCGCGCCCATTCGTCATCCTCAATGACCTGGCGCATATCTCGAGCGGCCACATCGCCCCCTTCCCCTCCACCCTGCTCAGCGGGGTGCGCGATGAGAAGGAGCAGAAAGACTATTGCAATGTCGCCGGCATGGCGCAAGCGGTGGAGGCCTTCCTGACCAACCGCATCTGGCCCGGCCCCAACGGCTGGCAGAGGGACTCCGGCACATTGGTCACCCCCGCCGACCTGCCGCGCTTTCACGACACGATCCGCGCCATGCTCGCGGCGCGTTGAGCTGCTGCGCTCGCCCGACCTTTTCCCACCATGGCCACGCCATCCTTCACCTACCAGAACCCTTTCCCGCTCGGAAAGGACAACACTGAATATCGCCTGCTTTCCCAAGAGGGCGTCTCGACCGCCACCTTTGAGGGCCGCGAGATCCTCAAGGTCGATCCCAAGGCGCTGGCCTATCTGACCCGGCAGGCATTTCACGACTGCTCGTTCATGCTGCGTCCGGCCCACCTGCAGCAAGTTGCCGCCATTCTCGCCGATGCCGGAGCCAGCACCAACGACCGCTACGTTGCCCTCACCCTGCTGAAAAACGCCGAGATCGCCGCCCAGGGCATCCTGCCCTTCTGCCAGGACACCGGCACCGCCATCATCATGGGCAAAAAGGGCCAGCAGGTCTGGACCGGCGCCAACGACGCCGAGTGGCTCAGCCAGGGCGTCTACGAATGCTACACGAAGGAGAATCTCCGCTATTCGCAGACTGCGCCCCTCGACATGTGGAACGAGGTCAACACCGGCACCAACCTGCCCGCGCAGATCGATCTCTATGCCACCGAGGGGGCACAATATGAGTTCCTCTTCGTCGCCAAGGGCGGCGGCTCCGCGAACAAGACTTTTCTCTTCCAGGAAACCAAGGCCCTGCTCAATCCCAGGAGCCTTGAGAAATTCATCATCGATAAAATGGGCTACCTTGGCACCGCCGCCTGCCCGCCCTACCATCTCACCTTTGTCATCGGCGGCACCAGTGCCGAAACGTGCCTCAAGACCGTCAAGCTCGCCTCGACCAAATACCTCGACACCCTCCCCACCTCCGGCAACGAGCACGGGCGCGCCTTCCGCGACCTTGAGCTGGAGCAGAAGGTGCTGACCCTTGCGCAGCAGACCGGCATCGGCGCCCAGTTCGGCGGCAAATACTTCGCCCTCGATGTGCGCATCGTCCGCCTCCCGCGCCATGGCGCCTCCTGCCCGGTCGGCCTCGGTGTGTCGTGCAGCGCCGACCGCAACATCAAGGGCAAGATCACCAAGGACGGCATCTTCCTCGAGCAGCTGGAAACCGATCCCGGCCGCTTCGTTCCGGAGGCCGAACGCGCGTTCAAACTCGATGACGCCGTGCGCATCAACCTCAACCAACCGATGCCGGCCATCCTCGCCGAATTGGCGAGGCATCCTGTCACGACGCGTGTCCTGCTCAACGGGCCGATGATCGTGGCCCGGGATATCGCACATGCGAAGCTCAAGGAACGCGTCGACGCCGGGCAGGGCCTGCCCGATTACCTCAAGCACCATCCGGTTTACTACGCCGGCCCGGCCAAGACGCCGAAGGGCTACGCCTCCGGCAGTTTCGGCCCGACGACCGCCGGCCGGATGGACAGCTACGTCGATCTTTTCCAATCGCTCGGCGGCTCGATGGTGATGCTCGCCAAGGGCAACCGCAGCGCCCAGGTCACGCAGGCCTGCCGGAAACACGGCGGCTTCTACCTCGGCAGCATCGGCGGCCCCGCCGCCATCCTGGCCAAGGAAAATATCACCAAGGTCGAGGTGCTTGAATACCCCGAGCTCGGCATGGAAGCCGTCTGGAAAATCGAGGTGCAGGATTTCCCCGCGTTCATCCTCGTGGACGACAAGGGCAACGATTTCTTCGTCAACGGCTGCGGTGCCTGTCTGCCCGCGAAGAGCTGAACGCGGCCGGGGCCGGTCCATATGCCGTCGCCCGGTCCGCTCAGATCGGGAACGGCGCATGGCTCAGCGGTCTCACCACGAGCGCCAGCAATTCGCGCTCGCTGTCATCGCCCGCGATGCGGTTCACGTGCACGACAAAGCACGTCTTGCACTGGTGCACAATCTACCGCTCGCCGTCGGGCCGGGCGTGGATCGCGATCGGCTCCATGCCGCCATGGCATTCGGCGGCGCGATCCCCCGGATTGCCGTCAAGCTGCATGCTCCACAGGCACCAGGGACAGTGGTTGCGATAGCGCGTGCCCAGAGCGTCGGGTGGAAATACAACCCCGCAATGCCGGCAACGCAGATAGGCCGGTGGGGGCTGGTGCGGTTCACGATGACAGGAATGGCGACCTGGGCCAATGAGCGCTGCGCTCGATCCTGGTGATTGTAGCCAATGTAGTCCCGGATAACTCGATGCAGTTGCCGCTGATTCAAGATGATCACATGCTCTGGGCATTCCCGTCGCAGCGTGCCAATGAATCGTTCGACAGAGGGATTTTGCCAAGGCGCCCACGGGCCTCAAAAGCTCGTTTGATCTCGCAGAGATTGTCTTTCATGTCATTTGCAACGCCGTGCGGATGGCTGACCTCATGGCCCGGTAACTGGTGTAGCGCTCATCATACCATCGGGCGTTGGCAGAATCCGGCTCAAACCGTGCGCCAGGCTTGATCCATTCGCCGGCAATCTCGGTGACGCTGCGACCCGTATCCGCCGCACAGGCGAGGATGGCCGCGCCCAGACAACCCGCTTCCGAAATTTCCAGCCGTGTCAGCGGCTTGCCGAGCACCTCGGCCTTGAGTTGGTTCCACGCCGCCGAGCGCGCCCCGCCACCGATGGTGCGCAGTTCTTGCAACGGACATCCGGCCTGTTCCAAGATACCGAGGTTCAGGCGCATCTCGAAGGCTACGCCTTCCAGCAACGCGCGCAGGATTTCGCCGCGCTTGGTGGAAAGCCGCAACCCGACAATTGCCCCCGGCGTTTCACAATCGAAATACGGCGTCCCCGAAGGAGTCCAATATGGCAACACCAGCAGGTTCGTCGGCACGGTGGACATTTCGGCCAGCAGTTCCTCGTAACTCTGCCCGTGGCCAAACTCCGTGCGAAACCATTTGAGGATGTTTCCGCCGGTCAGACTGAACGCCACGGTGGTGTAAAGTCCCGGCGCGACGTGGTCGTAGGTGCACAGATTGTTTTGCCGCAGCACTTCGTTAAACACTGGTTTCGCAAACGCAGGCGTGATGCAATCCACCGTGCCCGTGGCATACATCGCCACGCCGGGTCGGGTCACGCCGGCCCCCAGCGCGCCGCAAGGCTGATCGTGTCCGCCCGTCACTACCAGCATGCCGTCCTGGGTTTGGCCGACGACCGAACCTGAAGCCAGAGGACGTGCCAGTTGCTTCGCCGCTAATCCGGCCGCATCCAGTATCTCCAGGTTCCACTCATGCCGACGCACATCAAAGAGCATCGTCCGCCCGGCGAGCGGCCAGCCAATGGCGGGTTCCAATCCCAGGCGCAGATGCAACAAATCCTCAAAGCACAGAAACCTCGCCGCCTTGGTCCAGATCTCCGGACGGTGTTCCCGCAACCAGAGCAGCTTGAACAGCGTGAACATGGGATGCGCGGTGTGGCCGGTGATCTGATAGAGCCGCTCCTCGCCAAATTCCTGCGGCCACTCGCGGGCGTGACTCGCCGCCCGGACATCCGACGACACCATCGCGTGACACAGGGCCCTCCCGTCGCGGCCGACGGCGGTAAAGGCCTCGCCCTGACTGGACACTGACATGGCGCGGATTTTGCCTCCGACTTGTGCCTTTACCTCTGCCATCGCCGCCAAGCAGTGTTGAATGACCAAATCGGAATCGAGTTCAGCTCCTCCATCCGGCGTGAGCTGCAAGTCATAGTCACGTCGTGCGAGCGAAACCATCCGCCCGTGCTCATCGAAGACCGCGGCTTTGCAACCGCTGGTGCCAAGGTCGAGTCCCAGATAGTTACACATACCAGAGTTCCAGATATTTTCCGACGATGCGTTTCATCTCCGCAAACACAATGCCCTGCCGCCAGGTCGTCGTGCAGTAATCCAAAGAGGCGCGCGGCCCCGCGAGTTTATCGGCGCTACCCTGCATGGCGCGCATCAGCACCGGGGTGCTGTCTCGTTCCAGCGCCGTCCAGAGATTCACGCGGCGCACGCCGTCTGCAAACAGGCTGCCCAGCCGGTCGGCGGCGACCGACGAAGACCCGTGCAGGCAAAGCCGCGGCCCGATGCGCGCCGTGATGGCGCGGGCAATGTCACCGCGATAGGCCAGGGTGGACCGCGCGGCCCGATGTTCCGTGCCGAGATTGGCCACCACCAAATCCACTCCCGTCGCGCGCCAATAGCGCTCGGCGGTCGCGGGATCGGTGCACCCGCTGCCGGCGGCGCCACTGCCGGCTTCGGCAATTTCATCGCACGCGCCTTCGATCAGCAGCGTTTTGCCATGCATGCGCACAAAGTTGGCCGTGCGCGCCATGTTTTCCTCCATCGGCAGCGTCGAAGCATCGAACATGATTGAGGAAAACCGGCTGAGTTCGCCGGCCAGCAATCCGGCATCACTGTCCCACTGGATGTGGTCGAGATGGATCAGGACATTCAAGTCGGCGTAAGGCGAGGGCGGCGCGCAGAGCACATGCAGGTCGGCGAGAAACAGGCGCAGGCCGATTTCCCAGTTCCGCGTGTGGGTGTAGTTCACGGTCTGCTGGCGATGCCAGTAGTTGTTGGTGATGTCCACGATGACCGGCAGGTGGGCGCAACCGATGATCTGCGAACGCTCGTGCGCCGCCGCCAGCACGGCTTCGGTGGTCGTGAGGTTCTCGGTGTTGAATGCGGGCAGCACCCAGCCGTGCGCCGCCGCATCGGCCAGCACGGCCAACACGCATTCGCGTCCGTTGATCAGCGGCATGCAACCTCCCAGTCAATGTGCCAGGCGATCCGCCCTTGCGCGGGCACCGTCATCGTTGTTCCGCTGGTCAACGTGCTGTCGGGGCCGGGCACCGGCTCGAACGCACATTCGGCACGGCGCAACCCCGGTTCATCGGGATAACCTTGATTGTTCCACCAGATGCCGAGCGTCGGGAACAGATCGGTCGGGAAGCGCACGGTCAATTGCAAGCCCTGGCGGAAACCGATGCGCACCATCCCATCGGTCACGTTTTTGAGGTAGAGCATGCGGACATTGCCCGGCGGCAGCGCCAGCAGTTCCGCCGCGACCTGACTCGCGTCGTAGCCTTGGCCAGTCGGGAGTTTGATGGCGTCAATCTTATCGGCTGGCATGAGGGGATGCATGACGTGCTGCACCGGCAACGGTGTGTCCCCGGAATTTTCCACGGCGAAGTTCCAGCGGAGGCAACCGGCCTCGAAGTCGAGCCGTCGCGCGAACCGCAGAGGCGACAACGCGCTGGCCACGCTGCACGCCACGGGTGTTCCGGACCAACGCAGCCAGCAGAGTTCGCCGTGATCCGGCCAGTGCCCGCACGCGTCAACTGTGGGGAAACAGTCGTCGTAACCGTAGACTGGACGCGTTTCGTAGCGTCCATGGTCGGCCGCCGGAGGACGGAAATCGGCTGGTTTGGTGGTCAGCAAATCCACCCCATCAAAGCGCAACCGCCCAATGCGTGCGCCGTCGGCGAGGTCGCACTCGATCTCCCAACGGCCGGTTTTCATCGCATCGCGGTGGCTCATGTATCTCCGCTGCTCTACAGTGCGATCGCTTTCACGCCCGTCTGTGCGCAGAAGGACACGAGTTCATCGTAAAGATGAGCGCCATAGCCGAGGCAGGCATACTCGTTGTTCCACGCTTCAACCAGCCGGTCCATGTCGCAATGCGCCGTCACGAATGCGTGCGGCCAGAAGGGAATGCCGCATTCCAGCCGGCGCCTTTCAATCTGATTCTTCGGCGGCTCGGCGATGGTGCAGCGGGTGATCACCATCTCGAATTCGCCCGCCGTCCGGCCCAGACGGGCGAGGACGCCTTCGCCCGGTTTGCACACCAAATCCACCGAGAGGCCGCCCGCTTCCCCTTCGGTGGGGATGCCGTGCTCGGCGAACTTCGCGGGTCCGCGCTTGCCCGCCAGCGCGGGCGGGCAGGCCCCGTCGCCGATGATTTTGATTTCGCCGTTGCCCTTGTCGATGTGCTGGAGGTCGCCATAATAGACCGGTTCGAGGCTGAGATCGGTGAGGAGTTTTACCGTCATCGCCGTGTTGAAATCGCCGAGCGTCGAAGTGCCCATGCCGTCGTTGAGCATCAGACTTTGCGCGAAACACGTCGCGCTGTAATGATCGCCCAGACCGGGAAAGGATTGGATGCTGTAAAACTCCCATTGCTCGCGGCTCACGATTTTCTTCAGGGCGAGATAGAGCCGGATGGAGCGGTCAGCCACATCACCCGTCGGAATTGGCCGGCTGAAGAACGGTTGAATGTGCTGCCGCGCCCGCTTGAGTTCCGCTGGCGTCACTGCTTGCGCGACTCCCAGCAATTCCGTCGTGTCGCGTGAATCGATATCAATCCCAAACACGCGCATCCATTGCGACGGGTCAGCCACCCCGCAGGTCTGCCCCATGCCCCGTCCGCCGAACACACCGATCGTGCTCATGTTGAGCCGATTCTTTTCCATGCTCGCGCGGCAGTAAGCCGTGATGTGGCTGACTTCCTTCGGATCGTCATGGCCGCCGTAGACAAATTTGTGCGGGATGCCGACTTCCTTCAGTGCGCCATGCATCACGAGTCCCCCCACCGGCCGCCAGCCTTGCGAGCCGGGGTTCGTCCACAGGATGATTCCTTTGCCCGTGCGGGCAAAATCGCGGATCGGTCCGATCAAGTGCGCGGCCCAAACCCACGTGCCGGAGAAGAGAATAATGGCATCGAGATCGTCCATCTTCTTGAATTGCGCGAGGCATTCGCGGGCCTCGGCCTTCGAGGCGATGACGCTGGAATGCTCCACCAGTTCGAGGTTCGCCTGGCGCAGGCTCAGGCGCGCGGCGGCGACCAGCTTGTCGTCAATGAAGGGCTGGCCCATCGGGTCTTTGAGCCCGTCCTTGTGCACGCCGTAAACGATGAATCCAATTTTCGGTTTTTTCATTTTATGTTTTTTCCCAGTCCGCCCGCAGACCGGGGATGAGTTTAAGGGCGTTTTCGTGATAAATCTTTTTCAGTACCGCCGGCGGCAGCCCGATGCCATGGACGTGCCAGCGGTGCCGGCCAAACGTGCCATCGTAATCCGGCGGGGCAAAATGCTCGTCGAAGGTTTCGAGGAACCGAAAATGAAAGCGATACATCTCGCGGGAAGCGGGCATGTCACTGCCGAAAAATATCCGGTCCTGATAGCGAATGAAAAACTCGCGCGTCCGATAGGGTTGTCGGCCCAGTTCGTCTATCCGCGCGGAAAAATCAACGAAGGCGTTCGGGCAATCGTCCAGCAATTGCCCAACGTAGTCGAGATTCTCCGGCCAGTTTGCCAGGTGCGGCAGCAGGAAAATCGTGCGCGGATGGTTTTGTATCAGTTGTTTGTAGTGGCGCTGCACTTCCTCAAAGCGCGGAAATTTCGGATCCGAAAATCCCCACGCCGGAAACTTTTGCAACGTGTCATAATGCTCGTTCTCCGGCGTCACCGGCTGGAAAAATCCGATGGGGTCCGCCTGATGAATCAGCACCGGCACGCCAAGTTTGCCGGCCTCCTCCCAGACCGGTCCTAGCCGTTCATCATCGCAGTGGATCAACCGCCCCGCGCCATCATGATATTGCAGCCCCAGCTCCTTCAGGGCCTTCAACCCCCGCGCTCCGCGCGCCACATGGTCGTGCAGCATGACCAGCGTCCGCTCCAAAAACTCTGCCGCATCGGTGAACAGCGGCGGTCCGGGCGGCGGCGTCAGTGTCGCCGTCGTGAAACCGTAAAACCGATGCGGAAGGCCGCTGGCGCATGCGCTGAAAAAACCTTGGATGTCGCCGGGGGAAATAATGTAGCCGCCACCGCCCCAGGCGAGCGACACGTTGCTGGTCAAATCACAATAGATCGCCACCCCGGTGTCGTCCATCGCCTCAACCACGCCGCCCAGAGTGTCCCACTTCGCCCAGAGATGATTGTGGGCGTCAATGACGGGAAACATTGCCTTCGGCGGCAGATGTTCTGGACGCGTGAGCAGGCAATGCTTCATTTCTTCACCCTTTCCCAATTAAACTGGGAGCGAATGCACATCTGCTGCGGGTGATAACAGCTCACGAAAACGCCCGCCGGAAGATTTGTTTCTGCAAAATAAATCTCCGTGGATCGCAACACCGGCCGGCCCGCCCGCATGCGCAGTTGCCGCGCCATTTCGGCGGTGGCCGACACGGCCTCGATCATTTGTTCGCAGCTAATGATGCGAAACCGGCTGCGCCTCATCCATCGCTCAAGAAAATCAACCTGCGCCAAATCCGCCGCCTCGAGTTTCTCGGCGAACGGCCGCACGATGGCGGCCCGATCCCAAGCCACCGCTTGACCTTTCAAGGTGTCCGCACGCTCGGCGCACAGCACCTCGGTTTCAGGTGCGATCTGCAACGCCGCCGCCTGCGCCTGCCCGACCGCTTGCCAACCGGAACGCAGTAACTTGCGCCGCAGTTGCGGCGCGTGATCTCGCATGCTGCCGGTGTAATCAATCATCACCGGAATGCGCCGTGTGGGATTGGGGGCGACAAAGTTGCCGCTGCCATGCCTCCTTTGAACTAGCCCTTCCTCCGCCAGCAGCCTCAACGCATGACGCAGGGTGATGCGCGAAACGCTGAAATGTTCGCACATCTCGCGCTCGCTTGGCAGTTGTTCGCCCGGTGACTGTTTGCCACTCAAGATCTCATCGCGCAGCCGAGCGGCAACTACGTCGTAGGCTGTATTTGTCATCTGGTCATAACCACTACCGAATCGGTTTTGCTTGTCCAATACAAATCAGTTCCCAGCTGAGCGTCGAGCCAGCTTCAATTCGATGAGACCACCGGAAATTGCGAGGATACTTGGGATTGGTTATATTCAGTGGCGCATAAAAGTATCTGACAGATATTACTACCCTCCCCGAGCGGATTTTGCTGAAGGCCGCGGGTTTCATTTCGGATGAGAAACACGGCCTGGCAGGGTTGCGGGCAACGCCATATGATGGGCTTTTTTAGGGACAACTTTGGGGCGGGCAGCGGCGGTAGAAACGCCAGGATCTGCTGCTGGGCGTCGGCCTAGGAATCAGGGAGCCGCCACAGGGCGAGGTCAGACTCGCCGAGGCCGACCAAGCGCACCCTTTGCAAGCGCGCGACGGCGTCCTTGGCCGTGAGCCCCAACTGATCCGCTCCCGTTTACTGGACAGGTGCCAGTATTAGTTTTCCCAGGGCAAAGTGGACCCGGAAAACTCCTGCCCCAGCGTGCGCGGCGTCGCATCCATCAGGTGCGTGCGTCCGCTTTTTGCGATCCCCGCGAAGGTCCCGGCCTTCTGCTCCAAGGCGGACGCCAGCACCTGCAATGCTGGCACGAGGTCCCGGTCCCGGTGCAGCGCCACTGCCACGCTGACATGCAACACCGTCGGGATCACGTCGTTCGACGACTGACCGAGGTTGACTTCATCATTCGGGTGCACCGCGATCCCGCCGGCGAGCTGCGCGGCGCGCCTGCAATCATCTCGTTTGCATTCATGTTGGTCGAGGTGGCTGAGCCCGTCTGAAACACATCCACGGGAAATTGCGCACGGTGCTCCCCAGCGGCAATTTCCCGTGCCGCCCGCTGAATCAGCCGACCTTGGTCCGGCGGCAGTTTGCCCAGGGGCTCGTAGGCTTGGGCGGCGGTCAGTTTTACCGACCCCAGCCCCCGGATGAAAGCTGCGGGCATCGGTCGTCCGCTGAGGGGCAAGTTGTGCACGGCCCGCTGAGTTGATGCCCCCACAGCGCATTGTCCGGCACGGACATCTCGCCCATCGAATCCTTTTCAGTGCGCATGCTGCACAATGTCCGGGGCGCCTGGAAAAGCAAAAACCCCGCAGGAGGGCGGGGTTTGGCACAGGCAGATCACCGGGTCCTTAAAGTCTGATGTTAATCGCCAGACGCTCGCTCTCGAGATCAAACCGGCTGACGCGTTCATAGAGGCGTTCGTCGGTCAGGTCGCGGTGCAGCCGTGGCTCGTAACGTCGCTCGCCCGTGTCCGCCGCCGCGTAGGCGACGGCTGGCAGGGCGGTCGAGAGCACACGGGCGCGGCGGGCATCGCTGGGCGACTGCATGCGCGCAAGGGGATCAACCGCCGGTAGCCGGGTGGGGCTGCTGCGACTTTCAATGCCGGTCACTTGATCGATGAACTTCGCCAGTTCGGGCTCACTGGCCTTGACGGCGGCCAGATTGGCCGCGATCGACCGGGCGGAAGGCGTTTGCTCGCTGGCGAGCCTCTCCGCGCCGCCGAGCATCGACACCCGTTGGGAAATATTGCCGGGCATCGCCTCCAACGTGCGGGCTGAGTCGGTGACCGTAACTGCGCTGTCTGGGCCACCCTTGGTGGCAACCATGGCCGCGGCAGTTTCAGTGGATAAATCGGCGGTGGGGTCAACCGGCAGTGATGGCGCGGGGCCGGGTATGGCGTCTAGCTGGACCACTTGGGCACCAAGCACCAACGCCGGCTCGCCCCCGGGCAGACGATATTCGCGCACCGTTACAAGGGTAAGCGCCAGAATCGCGGTGGCCCCCACGGGCAGTTGATAGCGGGAGAGCCGGGCGTTGATCCGGATCAATGGCGCCCACCACGGACGCGGCTCAACAATCGCGGCAAGCTGTTTGACCCGCATCTCGCGGTCGAAATCGGCCCAGAAAGCAGCGGGCGGCCGCTCGGCGCGCTTGAGCCGAAGCAAGTCTTCAAGGGTCACTTGGGGTCGAGTGCGACGGTCGTCTTTCATGGGCGGATATAAGGCTGCAACTCGGCTTGGAGCAATTGCTTAGCGTAATGAAGACGTGAGCGCACCGTGCCCACCGAGCAGTTCATGACTTCGGCAATCTCCTGATGACTAAGGCTATCGATTTCAAATAAGGTGACCACAGTTCTATGCTTGATAGACAATTTTTGCATCGCTTCGTTCAATTTTTCCGAAAGTTCGTGGACAAAGGTATCCCTTTCCGCCCCGGTGTAATCAGTCAGTGCTTCAATGACTTCCGCTGATTGTCGGTCCTCCTCATCCACTTTTTCCAAGCTGAAGAACGTCCGTAATCGGTTTTTCCGTAGATGTGTCAGGGTTGAATTTATCGCAATCCGGTAAAGCCAGGTGAAGAAGGATGACTGTCCTTGAAAGCGATTGATAGACTGAAAAGCCTTGATGAACGCGTCTTGGGTGAGATCCGCAGCATCCTCGCGGTTCGAGGTCATGTTGTAGACCATCCCGAAGACCCGCTCACGATATTTGGTGATCAGCTGTTCAAAAGCCGCCACATCTCCTGCTTGAACCGCACGCACAATCCCGAGGTCGGCATCGGCCTCATGTTGGCGCTCCGGCGACGCCACGAGAGTTTTACCGAGGGACTTGATCGCGTGCATGACGGCTGGAATTCAACGTGCTATTGGCGGCAGCGCAATTGGAATTTCACTCCAGCAAAGGGGCCGCTTATGCTCGGGGGCCGGCGGTGGCGGGTTCCAGCCCGGCTAACTGCGCGTGCAGCACACCGCACAGTTCCAGTAGCAGCGGTGTCGGCGGCTCCTCCGGCCACTTTGCCAGCGCAGCGGCAGCGGCTGCGATCTCATCGCGCACTGTCGCCGCCACGGCGGGAAACACTGCACACTCGCCCATCTGCCGCAAGCGCATGCCCATCTGCACGGGCCGCCGGCCACAGATTTCCTCCGTCAGTGCCGTCCGCTCCCCGGCTGGCAATTGTTCCAGCAGCACCTGCAGGGGCAGCGTGACCTTGCCGCTGGCCAGGTCGGTCCCGAGCGTCTTGCCGATGCGCCGTTCGTCGCCGAAGAAGTCTGCAAGGTCATCGTAAATCTGGTAGGCGATGCCGAGGTGCCGGCCGAACCGGGCGGCATCGGCGACATATGCCGCGTCCGAACCCGCCAGCCGCGCCCCCAGATGGCACGATACGCGAAAAAGCTCCGCTGTCTTCAGTTCAATGATCCGCCAGTAGTCCTCGCGGGTGATGTCCATCGAGCCACGGCGCATGGTCTGCACGATTTCGCCCGCACAGACCCGGCGCATGGACTCCGACACCATGTAGCAGACCTCGGTCGTTGGATACTGCGCCGCGAGGACCAGCGCATGTGAAAACAACGCATCGCCCAGCAGCACCGCCGCCGTCGCCCCAAATTCGCGCGTCGCTGTGCGCCGGTTGCGCCGCAAGGCCGCCCCGTCCATGATGTCGTCGTGCACCAGCGTGGCGAGATGCACCAGTTCCACAATGGCTGCCACCTTGATGAGGTCTGATCCGGGGGTGCCGTGGCCGCGCCAGCCGCTCAGGAACACGAGGGCGGGGCGGATGCGTTTGCCCGAAGTGTCGATGCAATAGTCGGCCATCGCGCGGATCTCAGGTTCGAAGGCGGCGATCTGCTCACGCAGGAACACATCCAATGCCGCCATGTGGGGCTGTAATTGGGTAAAAACCGCGCCGAAGACATGCGGCGGACCGGCAATTTCAACTGGACGGACGGCGCTCATCAGGGGTTCGACACTAGTCACCGCCTGCAAAATGGCTAATCAATAGTCGAAAACCTTAACTTTCCACCTCAACCTGCCCGTAGATGCCTCGGGAGCAGGAATTGACTGCTGATCGATTGACCACAGGGCGCAACCGTCCCCTGCGATGACCGGATGCTCCGGACCCGTCCACGTTCAACGCCCCCATCCCTGCGTCCGGCCTTCCAGGCCGTCTGCGGCTGAAAAAAGACCAAGCAAAATGCGGACCGATGCCCGTGGTGTCTGCCCCAAGTTCGATAACACTGCTTGGGCTTGGCTCAGTATTGGCACGCGTCCGGGCATAGCACGGTGCTGAGTTTCCCTTTCTGACCCGGCAGTGCAGATGACTTTGGACATGCTGGGTTTTCGGTTGCATCAGGCTTTGCGCAGCGCACGGTTTTCCCATCTAAAAATGCTCAACGCCGAACGAAAGCCGGTGACCGGGAAACGGGTGCAGTTGATGGCGACCTGCCTGTGCGACGCCATTTATGACGATGTCGGCCGGGCGACCGTCGAGGTGCTGGAGCACGCCGGCTGCACCGTCGATTTTCCGGAGGGACAGACCTGTTGCGGCCAGCCGGCCTTCAACGGCGGCGACTGGGCTGCGGCGCGCAAGGTCGTGCGGCATGCCGTGCGCACCTTCACCGGCGAGGATCCGGTGATTCTGCCCTCGGGCTCCTGCGCCGCGATGCTGTTTCATGGCGCGTCCCTGGCTTTCGAACACGAACCCGATCGCGTGGAGGTCGAGGCGCTGGGGCGACGGACCTGGGAGCTGATTGATTTCCTGGTCAACGGCCTGGGCATCACCACCTGGCCCGGGCGTTTCGACGCGAAGATTGCCCTGCACCGGTCCTGCCACACGCGCGGCACAGAGAGCATCCCGGCGGCGTTGACGCTGCTGCGGTCGATCCCCGGGGTGGAGGTCGTCGAGTTTGGCGAGGTGGAGCAGTGTTGTGGTTTCGGCGGCACCTTCTCGGTGAGTTTTCCCAACATCTCGACGGCGATGGGCACGCTGAAGCTTGCGCATCTCCGCGCCGCCCAGCCCGACCTGCTGGCCTCCGTGGACATGAGCTGCCTGATGCACCTCGGCGGCCTCGCCGCCCACGAGGGCAAACCGGTCAAGATCATGCACGTCGCCCAGATCCTCCGCGACGCGTTGAAGCATCCCTGAAACGCCATGGCCAAGCAACTCATCGACCAGTTCGCCGCGACGCTGCCCGCCGACAAGCGCGCCTCGGTCTACCAGAGTACGAAGTCCACCCACGAGAAGCGGACGAAGATGCTCTTCGACCAGTTCGCCGAACCCAACCGGCTCCGCGCCCTCGCCGGGGAAATCAAGCAGCATGTCCTTGAGCACCTCGACACCCTGCTGCCGGCCGTGGAGGCGAAGCTGCAGGCCAACGGCGCCCGGGTCCACTGGGCGGCGACGGCCGAGGCGGCCTGCACCGCCGTACTCCGGATCATGCAGGCGCGCGGGGCGACAAAAATGGTCAAGGCCAAGACCATGGTCAGCGAGGAGATCGCACTCGCACCCTTCCTGGAAAAACACGGCATCGAGGCGCTCGAGACCGACCTCGGCGAGTTCATCGTCCAGATCGACCACGATCACCCCAGCCACATTGTCCGCCCGATCATCCACAAGAACCGCCGTGAGATCGCCACGAGTTTCGAGCGTCACGGTCTCGGCGCCTACAACGACGATCCGCAGACCATCACGCGGCGCGCGCGGCAGTTTCTGCGACAGAAATACCTCCAGGCCGACGTCGGCCTGACCGGCGCAAACTTCGTCTCGGCCGAAAGCGGCCGGATCGTGCTGGTCACGAATGAGGGCAACTCCCGCTTCAGCCTGGCCGCACCGCCGTGCCACATCGTGCTGGTCGGAATCGAAAAACTCGTCCCGCGCGACCGCGATCTCGGCCTGCTGCTCAACCTCCTCGCGCGTTCCGCCACCGCGCAGCAACTCACAGTCTACACCGAGTTCATCAGCGGACCGAAATCGGCCGCGCAGCCCGACGGACCGGAGGAGATGCACGTCATCTTCGTGGATAATGGCCGCACCGAGGTGCTCGCCTCCGAGTGCCGGGAGATCCTCCGCTGCATCCGCTGCGGCGCGTGCATGAACGTCTGTCCCGTTTACCGCCAGGTCAGTGGCCACGCCTACCGCAGCGTCTACCCCGGACCCGTCGGGGCCGTGCTTTCGCCGCTTCTCGCCGGGAAGAAATTTCCCGAACTCGCCGACCTGCCCAAAGCCTCGTCGCTCTGCGGCGCCTGCCACGAAGTCTGTCCGGTCAACATTCCCATCCCCGACCTGCTCCTCCGCCTCCGCGACAAGGCCAAGCGGGAGGGTGCGCGGCGCGCCGCCGCCGGCACGCCGCCGATGGGCGCCTGGGCGCTGCTCGCTTCGCAGCCGGCGGCCTGGAAGGCCGCGCTGTTCGGCAGCAAGATCATCAATTACCTGCCGACGAAGCTCCTCCCCGTGCCGCCCTTGCGCGCGTGGGAAGACACCCGCGCCTTGCCGGAGATGCGGGGCGGCGAATTCCGCAAGTGGATGAAAGGCCGGAAAAAGTCATGAGCTCTGATCGCGACACCATCCTCGCCCGCGTGCACGGCGCCCTCGCGCCGCTGGCTGAGCGAGCGCCCTTGCCGGAGTGGGACCTCGAACTCGTGCACATGCGCACCATCCAGCCGGCGACCGACCTCTGGGCGCTCTTTGCCGAGCGCCTGAAATTGGTCAACGGGACGCCGCTGTCGGCGGTGGCCGACCTGGTTGCCCTGCTGGAGCAGGGCCGTTGGCGGCGCGGCTATTGCGACCCGGCGCTGTGGCCGCAGTTCAAGGACGCTTTCCCGGCGATCTTCACGGTCGAGACGGCCTTCGACCGCACGCGCGTCGACGACTACGATTTCGGAATCACCGCTGCGACGGGCGCGATTGCCGAGACGGGCACATTGGTGCTGACGGACCAGGGAACCTCCTCGCGGCTCGCCGCACTCGCGCCCTGGGTGCATGTTGCGGTGCTTCGCCGCGAACAGATCCACGCCGATATTTCCGCTGCCCTTGCCGTGATGCCGGCCGATCCGAACATCGTCTGGGTGACCGGCCCCTCGAAAACCGCCGACGTCGAGGGTATATTGATCGAAGGCGTGCACGGACCCGGCGTGCAGGTGGCATTGCTGGTGTGACGGGTGGTGGAGGTGTGGACGAGCGGTCCGCGCCCCACTGTTCCGAGTCAGGAGCACGAAACCAGGGCCGACGGGCGGGGCCAAGGCCCGTCCCTACGGGACGCGGACGCATTTCCCGTATTGTATCGCGTCGCGGCCCCGCAATAGTCCCCCGAAATCTCATGGCTTCCTCCCCTCCCCCCCCAGTCGAACCCTTCATCGCCACTGAAACCGTCATGCGCGAGTTCACCACCCGCGCGGTGATTACCGGCGCGATCCTCGGCCTCGTCTTTGGCGCCTCCTCGCTGTATTTGGTGCTCAAGGTTGGCCTGACGGTCAGCGCCTCGATCCCCGTCGCCGTCATCTCGCTCGCGCTGTTTCGCGGATTGTCAATCCTCGGCGTCCGCGACTCGACCATCCTCGAGAATAACATCACGCAGACGGCCGGTTCAGCCGGCGAGTCGCTCGCCTTCGGCATCGGCGCGACCATGCCGGCGATCATGATCCTCGGCTTCGAACTCGAGCTGACGCGCGTCATGCTGGTGGCGGTCCTCGGCGGCCTGCTGGGTATCCTCATGATGATCCCGCTGCGGCGCGCACTGATCGTCAAGGAACACGGCACGCTGAAATACCCCGAAGGCACGGCGTGCGCGGCGGTGCTCAAGGCCGGGGCCAATGCGGCGGACCGGGCGGCGGCCTCGCCGGCCGCCCAGGCGGAGATGAAGGCGGCGGCCGACGCCGGACTCGGGGCCTCGCCCGGGGCGAAGGTCATTTTCACCGGCTTCGGCCTGGGTCTGGTCTACAAGACCCTCAACGTGGCCTTCAAGGGCTGGAAGGAGGTACCGGAAAAAATCTTCGGCGCGCCGTTCCGTGGCGGCTCGATCAGTGCCGAGATTTCGCCGGAACTGCTCGGCGTCGGCTACATCATCGGGCCGCGCATCGCCGCCATCATGTGCGCCGGCGGCGCGCTGTCGTATCTGGTGCTGATTCCGCTGATCCATTTCTTCGGCGATTCAATCAACGGCGTGCTCGCTCCCGGCACGATTCCGATCGCCGAGATGCTGCCCAACCAGGTTCGGCGGGCCTACATCCTCTACATTGGCGCCGGGGCCGTGACGGCCGGCGGCCTCATCAGCCTCATCCGCGCGCTGCCGACCATCATTCACAGCGTCCGCGCCGGCATGCACGACATCGGGTTTGGCGGGGCGGGCGGCGCCGGAACCGGCGGGCCGGCGCGCACCGACCACGATTTGTCCCTGAAGTTTGTGGGCGTCGGCATCGTCGTGCTGCTCACGCTGATCGTGCTCGCCCGGCCGCTGCACATGAACCTGCTCGGCGCCCTCCTGATCCTCGTGTTCGGCTTCCTGTTCGTGACCGTCTCGTCGCGGCTCACCGGTGAGATCGGCTCGTCGTCGAACCCGATCTCGGGCATGACGGTGGCCACGCTGCTGTTCGTGTGCCTGGTCTTCCTCCTCATCGGCTGGAATGGCGGCACCTATTACGTGACGGCATTGTCCGTCGGCGCGATCGTGTGCATCGCCGCCTCGAACGGCGGCACGACTTCGCAGGACCTCAAGACCGGCTACCTGCTCGGCGCCACGCCGCGCTACCAGCAACTCGCCATCCTGGCCGGCGCACTTGTCTCAGCCTTGCTCCTCGGGCCGGTGCTGCTCAAGTTGAACGACTCGGCGACGGTTTACGTGCCCATCGCACAGGTCGCCCCCACCGGCCTGCACGCCGCGCCGGCCCAACTCGATCCCGGCCGCCGCGAGGCACTCCGCGGCCCGCAGGCGCGCGATGACGCGGCCGCCTATCAGGTGTGGCACAAGACCGACACCGCTGGCGGCCCGGCCGGCAAGTATCTGGTGAACGAAAAGGGCGACGCCGTGTGGCTCGTGGACCCGGGCATCAACGGCACCTTCAGCGAGCGCCCCGACGGCACCCAAGTCCGCAAGTTCGCCGCGCCGCAGGCGATGCTGATGTCGTATATCATCAAGGGCATCCTCGATCAGAAGCTGCCGTGGGCACTGGTGGTGCTCGGCTTCATGATCGCGATCACGATGCAGCTTTCGGCCGTGCCGGCGCTGGCCTTCGCGGTCGGCGTCTACCTGCCGCTCTCGTCGTCGTCGCCGATTCTCATCGGTGGCATGATTCGCTGGCTGGTGGACTACCACGGTCGCAAACAGGCCGCGCGGGCCCACCTGACCGAGGCGCAGCACATCGAGGAAAGCGACAAGAGCCCGGGCGTGCTGCTGGCGTCGGGTTACATCGCGGGCGGCGCGATCGCGGGCATCGTCATCGCGTTTCTTGCGGGGGTGCTCGACCGCTTTGATGCGGCGCTCTTCACCTGGTCGAGCGCGCACAACCCCTGCTTCAACGGCCCGCAGGCGGACCTGCTGTCACTCCTCCCCTTCGCCGGCATCGTGCTCTTCCTCTATTTCGTGGGGCGGGAAAAATTGCTGGCGCCGGCCCGCCGGCCTCAGGCCGTGCCACCGTCATCCTGACACCGCGAGCGGAGTCCGGTTAAAGGTGGCCGGAGGGAGACATGCACGCCGCAGTCATCCAAACACCCGGCAGCCTTTGGACTGTGGGGCTGGGCCTTGGTCCAGCCGCGCGGCAACGCACCGGCGCGCCTCAAGGTTCGGCCCCGCAAATGCAAGGCGCAGGGACGCTGGCCAACCCTCAGCGTGGCACGTAGGTTTTCTGCTGCAGGTGGGCGGACAAGAGGCGGCGGAAGGTCTTGAGGTCCTTCACGGCTTTCAAGGCGATGAGCTGGCGGGCGATGTTGCCGACCGCGGTGCCCTCGAGGTTGAAGGACACGACCGGGATGCCGGCGGCGTCGGCGGTGGCCTGGCAGAGCAGGCGGTTCTTCGAGCCGCCACCGACCATCAGGATGCGCCTGAATTTCCGGCCGGTCATGCGCTCGAAGGCCGACAAGACTAGGGCGTGGCCGCAGCCGATGGAGGCGCAGATGAGGCGGGTGTAGCCGGCGAGGTTTTTCGGCACGGGCAGCTTCCGTTTTTTCAACTGGGCATCAATCGCCGCCTTCATGGAGGCCGGGCTGGTGAACGCCGCGTCGGTGGTGTCGAGCAGGCCGGCGGGGGCGGGTTGTTTTTCCGCAGCGTTGATGAGCGCGGCCCATTCGCGGTCGCTTTGCGGTCGCTGGCTGAAATCCTTCATGATCTGCTCGAGCAGGAAGAGCCCGACGACGTTGGTGAGCGGGCGGAAGCCGCCGTCGCCGGTGCGCTCGTTGGCGATGCGGGCCTTTTCCGCCTCGGCGCCGAGCACGGGGGTGGCGCTCTCAAAGCCGACGAGTGACCAGGTGCCGGAGCTCAGGAAGAGGTCATTGCCGTCCTCGGCGGCGGGCATCGCGTCGTAGGCACAGGCGGTGTCGTGGCCGGGGCAGGCGATGACCTGCACGCCGGCGAGTTCGGGGAAGTTGCGGACCCGGCCGAGTTTCGTGCCGGCGCGGACCGGGGCGGTGAACCATTCGGCGGGAATGCGGAAGTGGCTGAGCGCGGCGCGCGACCACTCGCCGGGGCTGTGCACGTCGAGGAGTTGCGAGGTGCTGGCGACCGTGAGCTCGTTCGCCATGCGGCCGCTGAGGAGGTAGTTGAAATAATCGGCGAGGAAAAGGCAGCGCGTGGCGAGGTCGGTGACGGCGGGACAGTGGGCGACGGTCTCGGCGAGTTGGAGGCTCGTGTTGTAAAAAACGTTCGGGATGCCGGTGGCGGCGTAGATGCGGTCGGCGCCGTTGGTGGCGAGGGCCCTGAGGCCGGCCTGGGTGCGGCTGTCCCGGTAGGCGTGCGGCGGGAAGACGAGGCGGCCGGCATCGTTGAGCAGCACATGGTCGCAGCCCCACGTGTCCACGCCGACGGCGGCCAGTTTCGCGCCGCGGGGCAGGAGGGCGGCGGCCTTGCGCAGGCCGGTCTGCACTTCGTTCCAGAAGGTGCCGAGTTCCCAGTAGGTGTGGGTGCCGAGCTCACGGTAGGCGTTGGGGAAGCGGTGCGCCTCGGTGAGGGTCAGCCGGTTTTGCGACCAGGCACCAAGGATGACGCGGCCACTGGTGGCGCCGAGGTCGACGGCGGCGGTGTAGATTGTCTTGGTCATGGTGAAAGCAAGAGCTTTGGAGTGAATGGAAAAGAATCACAGCCATCCCACAGAGGCGGCTGAATTAAGCGGGAAAAGTGGCCCGGTTGATTGATTTTTACCTGCCAGAAGGCAGGGAGAAAAACAAAGCAACCGAACCGGCGGCACACTATGGTCCGGCGTCAACTCGTCGAACTCATTCCGGCTTGCCCCGCCCCGAAACTCACGCGGAGACCGACGTTGATGACCAGGCCCGCACGTCGATGGCGTTAAACCAGGTGGGGACGATGCCTTGCGCACAGGTGAGCCGCGCGCGCGGTCTGAACGAGGTGCGCGACACGCTGCGGCTGCAGGTGAGCGCGCGTGCCGCCGTGAAGTGCGCCTGCGATTCAGTGCCTGCGGGCTAGTTGCACCACCCGTATCCGCTCCCGTTGCTGTCTTCGTGTCCAACAAAACTCATTGCAGCAGGGGGCGGAGGAAGTCGAGGCCCTGACGAACGAACGCGTCACCGTCGGGGCAGAGATCTTGGAAGATGCCGCGGCTCCAGCTGAAATCGCCCAGCGCCGTGTTGTAGCCCTCGAAGGCCACGTAGTCGGCGCGGGTTTCCTTGAATGCGGCCAACACCTCGGGCCAGCGCACGAGCCCGCCACCCGGGACGCTCCGGTTGTTTTCACAGGCATGCAGGCCCCAGAGCAGGTCGCCCGTCTCACGAATGGCGGCGGCAAAGTCGCGCAGTTCGGTGATCATGTGATAGGTGTCGAAGAGCACGCGCAGGTTGGCGGGACGCCCGGCCAGCTCGATGAGTCGCACGGCCTGGGCCGGCGTGTTCACGAGGTGGGAACGGAAGCGGCTCATCGGCTCGATGGCGAGAATGATGCCCGCCCCCGCCGCATGCGCCGCCAAGCCGCGCAAGCCTTCCGCCGCGCGGGCGAATTCATCGGCCGGGGGCCGCCGGCGCAGCGACTTGCCCGGCCGCCCGTAGAGAGCCCCGGCATAGCAGATACCGCCGACGGCCGCAGTCTGGTCGATGATGCTCCGGTGAAAATCAAACGCGGCGCGGCGGTGGGCCGGCTCATCCGCCGCAAGGTCGGCCTGCTCGGGCCAGGCCCCGCCCGGTCCGAGCACCAGATTGATTCCCGCGCCGGCCGCAGCGCGTCGCGTCAAGGCGGCGTCGAATGGGACGTCGAGACCCACCGAAAGCTCAAGCGTGTTCAGTCCGAGCGCCTTGGCGCGGTCACAGAGGCCGACCTCACGGTCGGACCAGCGTTCAATCCACAGGTAGATATGGGCTCCAAGTTTCATGAGAATTTAAAAAGCACAGGCCATGGCACGGACGCTGTCGATTCATCTTCGCCGCCAGGCATGGTTACTCCGGCGTAATCACGCATGGGCACCCCTGCCCTCGCCTCCGGTCAACCTGTGATAGCAATTATCCCAATCGCCCTGAGGATTTGCTCTTTCGTCGGCCGCCTGCTTGCAGGCGCTCCTGGTTTAAGCCGCGAGCCAGCTCGCAGCCTACGTGTAGCCGCCGCATCTGGCTAAACCGAAAATGCTCTGGCCACTGTTGTGCCTCCCCTTGGCCGGAAAACCCAAGACTCTGCTGTGCACCCAAAACAAAGGCCGCGCCTGGGCAGGCGCGGCCGGAAGATTGAGCCCTAATGACCGGGCGTTTACTTTTTCTTCTTCTTGGGTTCCACGACGGGC
>CAJBES010000031.1 GCA_903952145.1 uncultured Opitutaceae bacterium
GCCAGTGCCTGGAGCGTCGGCCGGTAATGATCGCTGCCATTTTCGAAACCGGACGTGGTCACGCTGACGACATCCGGTCGCAGCGCGGCCAGCATTTTTTCCGCGTCGGCAAACGCCGGCACGCCGTGGGCCCGGGCCGCCGCTTCGGCCCGCTGGGGCAGGAGGTCACAGACGCCGACCAATTCCGCGAGTTTGCTCTCGCGGTAAAGCTTCGCGTGGCGGTTGCCGATGGGCCCCATGCCAATGACGCATACTTTCAGCATATGGTTGTCCTTTCCAAACTTGCGGCGGCCGGCAGTTCATAGCCGTAGGTGCGCAGGGCGGGTTCAAGAAAATCAAAACAGGCCGTATCGGGCTGGGCGCGCCAACGGCCGACGGTTTCCGGACGGACCGGAATTTTCGCGAGTTTGATGCCCAGAAACCCTTCGAGCCGGGCCAGGGTTTCGTCCTGCCGCAACACGAAGTCCTCAAAGCGCACTTCGATCCAATGGGCAGGCAGGCGGGTCGCCTTGACCAAGTCGTATTGATACTTCCATGAGATCGCGCGGCGCAGGTGATCATTGTCCACCACCGGCGCCGGCACATCAAGCCAGGCCAGATTGTCGGTCAGGTGACTGCCGAGAATGCAATCCCGAGGGTCCCGGATCCAAAAGATGTATTTCGCCTCGGGGAAAAGGCGGAGAATCCAAGGCAGGGCCAGCGTGGTTTCCGGCAGTTTCCAGCCGCGGTGTTCCGCCGGGCTGGTCAGGACGGTCTGCAGGAAGGAGCGCACGAGCGCCTCGAACTCGGCCGGAATTTCCGCGGTGGCGAGGGCGGAGAAGTCCCAGTCGAGTCCGCCGCGCCAGCGCACCCGCCGGGCGATGACCCGGCACGCGTCATACATGGCCTGCGGCGGCAGGAGGTCGCCCGACGCGTTCAGGGGGTCCCCCATGAACACGCCGCTGGCGGAAAGCGTGTGCGACATAGCACGCGTGCCCGAGTGCCCCCGACCGATGACCGTGACGAGCATGTGGCAGGGTGTTACAATTTCTTCTGCCCGCGCTGGCGCCGCAGTTCGCGCGCCTGGAGTTTCTGGGCGGCGTTGGGCGAGCCGATGTGCATCTCGTCGTAGGCCTGCTTGGAGGACGTGTAGGGTCCGTGCTTCTGGCCGTGCCAGCTGAGATTGGTATACATCGGGTTGGTCCGGCCGGTCTCCTGCTCGCGGCGGGCGATGTGCTCGTGCATGCGTGCCTGCAGCAGCGCAACGACGGCGGGCTCGCGCTTGGCGAGGTTGTGATTCTCGTCGGGGTCGGTGATGACATTATAGAGCTCGATCTCGGGCTTGAAGTGGAAGTCGGGCTCCAAGGCCTGGATCAGCTTCCACTCGGGCGTGCGCCAGCCGTGCTTGCGCATCCAAGTGGCCTCGGTGATGTAGAATTCGGTCTCGGGCTGCCAGGGCTTGCCCTGAATGCGCGGGAGAAGGCTGCGCCCGTCGAATTTGATCTTGGAGCGGACGCCCATGATATCGAGGATGGTGGGGGTGGTGTCCTTCTGGAGGGTGTAGTCCTTCACGCGCACGCCGGCGGGGATCTTGCCGGGCCAGACGAAGGCGAGGGGCACCTCGAGGGTGCACTCGTAGAGGCCGTGGTGGTCGTACCAGCACTCGTGGTCGTAGAGGGTCTCGCCGTGGTCGGAGGTGATGACGACGAGGGTCTCCTCCTCGATGCCGAGGGAGGCGATAGTGGCGAAGATGTTGGCGATGCAGGAGTCCATGTACGCGATAGCGCCGTCGTACTGGGCGTTGACGTAATCCTTGTCGGTGCAGCCCGGCGGGAACCAACTCGCAAAATAGTCGCAGAAGGGCTTGAATGACATGACGGGGTCGAGGGACTTGTTCTTCGGGTCGCACTCGTTACCATCGTAGAACATGCGCTCGTACGGGCCGGGGGGCAGGTAGGGCGAGTGAGGGTCCATGTGCCGCATGAAGAGGAAGAACGGCTGCTTCTCGCCGGCCAGCCGCTTCAATTCGGGGATGGCGACCTTGTTGAGATTCTCGGCCTTCGGGCTGCGGCCGTCCTTCCACGCGCCCCAGCCGGTAAAATCGACGTATTTCTGAAAACCGCGGGAGGCCGCATTGGCGCTGAAGCCGACACAGGTTGTGGCGTATCCGCCGTCGCCCAGGATTTCCGCCAGCGTGTGGAGGTGTTTGCCCAGGCCGCCCTCGTGCCGGAGGGCGACGACATCGGTGCCAAAGCAATCCATGCCGGTAAACATCGACGAATAGCCGGGGGTGGTCGGGATATGCGGGCTGAACTGGCGTTCGAAGACCGTGCCGCCGGCGACATACTTGTCGATGTGCGGGGTGGTCAGCCGATTGTAGCCGTAGAGGCTCATGTGATCAGAGCGCAGACTGTCGATACCGAAAAGGATGAGGTTGGGTTTCCGTTTCATGTTGGATTTTTGGGTTGGATTAAAGATTGATTCGGCGGCCGGTGGCTGCGGATTCGTGGCAGGCAAGAATGAGGCGCAGCACATCGCGGCCTTCGGCGGCCGTGGCGATCGGCGGACGCCGCCCGTGCAGAAATTCTGCCAGCGGCTTGGCCAAAGCATATATCCGTTCGGCATGCGTGGCCGGCGATAGAATCCCGCTGTCGGTCCACTCCTTGGCGTCGCGCAAAAACCATTTCAATCCCGCCGCCTCCTTGGGCCGGGGCGGGATGCAGCTCGGGCCATCCCCGTAGTTCTGGATGACGGTGCCGTTTTCGCCGACGATCTCGGTCGTGTTTTCTGCGGCCACGCAGGTCATCGAACTGACCACCTCGGCAAAAGTGCCGTCGGCATAGCGGAAGACGGCGATCCCCTGGTCATCCGGAATCTTGGGGTTCACAAGGGTGTCGATCTCCGCAAAGACGCTGCGCGGCGGACCGAGCAGCCAGTAGAGGAAATCCACCGCATGCGCCGCATCGTCGGCCCACATGCCGCGGTTCAATGCAGGTTGCACGTGCCAGGATTCATCGAACCCGGCCCACAGGTGACTGTTCAGGCCGTGGCGGCGCCGGACCATGACGATACGCCCGAGCACCCCTTCCTGAATGAGCTGCTTCATCCGCAGGTTTTGCGGATCCATCCGCATTTGCCACGCGAGGGTGAAAGGCACGCCGGTCTCCCCGATCACCGCCACGATGGCGTCGGCCTGCGCCAGGGTGAGCGCCAGCGGTTTTTGGAGGATAATCCGCTTCCCCGCCCGCGCCGCCGCGATGACCGATTCGGCATGCAAGGATGTTTCCGCACCGATGACGACGGCCTCGATCCCGGGTTGCGCCAATATTTCGGTGACGTTGGTGCTGCCGCGCAGCTTTCGTTTCCCGGCCACCTCAGCCAGGCGCACCGCGTTGTGGTCCCAGGCCGAAACAACCTCAATGCCCAGCTCCGGCTGGTCACGCCAGATATCGCAATACATGCCCACGTGTCCGTGGGCGAAGCCAAGGACCGCGGTTTTCAATTTCGGCTTTCGCTTTTCACCGGACTTGTTTCAGCGCGCACCCAAGGCCTGCAGGCAGGCCTGCATGTGGCCCCGGGTCTCGGCCGCAATGGTGCAGCAGCGCTCGAGCGGATACTCCTTGGCGCCGATCACCTCGAGATCCACCGGTCCCGTGTAGCCACTCTCCTGCAGCACGCGCAGGTAACCGAGCAGGTCGATCTCCCCGCGCCCATTGGCCTGTTCCTCCGGCTTGCCCGGTCCGGCTTGGCGGCCGCGGCAGTCGCGGATGTGCACGTGTTTGACGCGTGAGACCACCTGCCGCAGGGCCTCCACCGGATTCTCACCGGCGCGGTAAATGTGACTCGGATCCATATCGAGGCCGAAAGCCGGGGAGGTGATCGCGGCCAGGACCTGCAAGGTCGTGGGTGTATTGTGCACGGCGGCGCCGACATGGGCCTTCACGCACAAGGTGACCCCGTAGTGGGCCGCCCGATCGGCCAGGCGTCCGAGCGAATCAATCGCCTGTTGCAGCGAAGCCGCGTCGCCGCTCTTGCCGCCGGGCCCGCAGTTGATGATAGGGATGCCAATCGCCACCGCCGCCTGCATCGCACTTTCCATGATGGCGGGATCCTGGCTTGGTTGCTCCATGGCCAGCAACTGGAGGCCATGGTCGGCGGCGAGCTGCTTGATCTCCGGGGCGCAGACCTGCCAGCGCTCCAGCACCAGGTGGGCGCTCATGCCGGCAATGGCGGAAATTTCGATCCCGTCGTAGCCGGCCCACTGAATGCAACGGAAGGCGGTGGCCATGTCGTAGCCGCCGAAGAGAACTGAATTGGCTCCAAGTTTCATCGTAAATGCTTTGGGGGTGAAGGGACGGTTACTGGTCTTTGAGATCGCGTTTGAGCGCCGGCAAAGCATGGGGCCGCACCAAGGCGCCGCCCTGCTCATAGGATTCAATGGCGGCGAAGGTATATTCCAGCGTGGCCAGCGCATCGCGCCCGGAGGCGCGCAGCTTGTTCTTGGGCACAGCGCGGGAAACATCCTCGAGGAAGGCGTTGATCCGGGAGGGGAAGGTAATGCCAAAGTCCTTCGCGCCGGTATTGGTGACGATCGGCACGGGTTGTTCCCCGAGACCGAACTTCTCACCAGGTTTCGGCGCCGGGAAATAGGAAAGCTTCTCCACACAGTTCTCGATGACGAACGTGCCCTTGCTGCCGCCGAGTTCGAAGCTCCACCAGCCGCCCATGCCCATGGTGGCGTCGCCCCGCTGGCTGAACATGTAGCCAATGGCGCCGCTCACGAAGCGGACGTGAATGCTGGCGATGGAAACCATCAAGTCTCCCGCGTGCCGCCGGAAGCCGGGTCGGTCCATGAAGGCCTGCACATGGGTGATGTCGCCGCAGAAATGGCGCATCAGGCTGAAGGGATGCGCCAGGAAAGCCTTCGTGTGGGAGTAAGGGAAGTCCTCGAAATTTGGGCCGCCGCCGCGCTTATAGATGTCTTCGCCGCCGATGAAGCCCATGCGGTGCAGGCAATAGATCTGTTCGCCGATTTTGCCCTCGTCCATCAACCCCCGGGCCAGCCGGGCCGGTTCGGTGAAATAGTGGTTCAGGTTGCAACCCAGATAGACGTCCTTTTCCGCGGCAAACCGGACCATCTCCCGCGCCTCGGCGATGTCGTTGGAGATGGGCTTTTCGACCAGCACGTTTTTGCCGGCCGCGAGCGCCATCATGGCGGGCTCGAAATGCCAGCCGCCGTTCTCATGACCGCCGGTGCAAACATCCACGATGTCGAGATCGGGATGGGCATCCAGCATGTCCTGCAAGCGGGTATACGCTTTGACCTTGTGCTTGGCCGCCACCTCATCGGCGCGGTCCTTGATCACGTCGCAAACCGCGACCAGATCCGACAGGGGATTTTCTGCGTGGGAGGTGGCGTGAATCTGTCCGATTCCGCGCAGGCCGACAACACCGACTCGTAATGGCGCCATGGTATTTTATGCTAGGGTTGATTGCAGGTAAAACGGGAGGAGGCAGGTAAGACCCTACTTGATTGGCACCGGCGTGTCCTTGACGAAACTACCGAAAATAAGGACGATCCTACCAAATTATGCCCACCGTCGCTGCGCATCGCGAAATTCCCCGGCTCAAGGCTCACGAAGTCTTTGCCGATCCGACCTTACAGCTGCGGGTGATGCGGGTGCCCGCGCAGGGACCGGGGGCGGAGCCGCATGCCCATGAATTCGAGGAGCTGGTGGTGATTGTGGGCGGGCGCGGGACCCACCGCATTGGTGACGAGGAATATCCCATCGAAATGGGCGAGGTGTTCGTGGTGCTGCGCGGCATGAGCCACCATTATCCGGCGGTGCGCGGACTTTCGCTGATCAACATCCTGTATGATCCCCGCCGTTTCCGCCTGCCACGGGCCGACCTGGGCACCTTGCCGGGATATCATGCCCTGTTTGAGATCGAACCGCGGCTGCGTCAGCGCGAACGTTTCAAGAACCGGCTCAAGCTGCCGGTGGAGGAGCTGGGACAGTTCCTCAATATCGTGGCGGAAATCGAAAGGGAACTGACCGAGCGCAGCCCCGGCTATCGTTTCATGGCCACGGCCCATTTTGAGCGGCTGCTGGGATTCATTTCCCGGTCCTATGCCAACGTTTCGAAGCCGGTGGCCCGCCCTGTGACCCAGATCAGTGAAGTCCTGGCTTACTTGGAAAGCCACTACGCCGATCCGCTGACAGTGGAGGATCTTGCCCGTGTGGCGGGTATGTCCCCCACCTCGCTCTTCCGTTTTTTCAAGGAGATCATGGGCCGGTCGCCGATTGATTATCTGATTCATCTGCGCATCGACAAGGCTGGGCAACTGCTCCGTCGCGGCGGCTTGCGCGTGGGCGAGGTCAGCGGCGCGGTCGGCTTCAATGACAGCAATTATTTTGCCCGTCAGTTTCGCCGTATCACGGGTCGCAGTCCGCGCGAGAGTGCCCGGGAGCCGTGGGCGGGGCGGCAGTGAAATGGAGCCGGGGCGCCGGCTGCGGCTTCAATGCCAACCATGCCACCTCTGCCCTTGGTCCAAGTGTCATCCCTGACCGCGCATCAGGCCCCTCACCCGCCCCCTCACTCCCCGTGGTGCCGGCGGTGACGCCACAGCCAGATGGCGGCTGCAGACGCAGCATTGCCATCAGGAGGGTGGCCAGCAACGCGTAGGTCTGCGTGCGGTCCATCGCCTTGTGGAATTCCTCGATATCGGCATGGAAATTGGCCCACAGCCAGTGGCCGAGCCACACAAACAACGGCACGCTGATGAGCGCCGCTAGGCCGTCGAGGCAGATGAACTTGAGGAAGGAAACCTTCATCGAGCCGGCGGAAAAAAAGATCGGGGCACGCAACCCCGGCAAAAAGCGGCCGAAGAAGAGGCCTGTCGTGCCATGGCGCTCGAAATAATACTCCACCCGCTCCTGTTTGGCCGGCGAAAGGTAGCGGTGCATCCACCGGGTCGCGAGCAACCGCGTCCCGAAATAGCGACCGGACAGGAAGGTCATGGTGTCGCCGCTGAGCACCCCGACATACATGACGGTTGATACTTGGAGCCAGGAGCGCCCGTCGATGCGGCTGAGCACACCCGCGGTGAGCAGGACAATGTCCTCCGGCATGGGCAGGCCCAGACCGCAAGCGAGCAGCACGAAGAACGGTCCCCAGAGTGAGAGAACGGTACCCTGAAACAACTCCATCAGGGCTTCAAACATGGTGGCGCAGGACGGTGGGGAGACTCATAGGCACAGGTGAAGTGTGCATCAAATGCCACCAACCGGTGCTGCCAAGGGTAATCAGCGGGATGCCAAGAAGTCCGATGGGGATCGTTCTCGTTGGCTGTCTCCGAATCGGCCCATGCCGGGCGAACAAGAATGGTGCCAGCTGCACCGCGTGCAGCCGGCGCGCTTCAGCGCCGGCCGGGATAATCCAGTGGAGCGAAGTGGTCGGCCAGCGTCTTGGCGCGGCGGATGACCTTTAACTTGCCCCACCCTGCCAGAGTACCTCGGCCGGGCGCAGCTTGCCGTTATAGTTGCAACCCATCGCATAGCCCCGCGCCAGATGACGCTCACACGAGGCAGCCGTGAATCCCGAGGCAACCGCCTCACGCTAATTTGCTCGCGGGCCGGCCACCGGAGCCAAAACATCACGTTCTCCCCATGAAAACCCGCCCCGCGCCTTGCACCAAGGCGACCTCACGTGCCCGGGCCGCCGCGCCCACCACTCCGGCCAACATGCCGGTCGAACTAAGCTTCACCGCCCGCGGTGCCTACGTCGATCCGTTCAACCAGGTGACGCTCGACGCGCTCTTCACCGATCCCGCGGGCACCGTGCGCCGCGTGCCGGCGTTCTGGGCCGGCGGCAGGACATGGAAGGTGCGTTATGCCTCGCCGCTCACTGGCGCGCATGCTTTCCGGACCGAGTGCTCCGCCGCCGCTGACACCGGCCTGCACGGGGTTGCTGGCCGTGTCACCATCACACCCTATCGCGGCAAAAATCCGCTCTACGCCCACGGCCCGGTACAGGTCGCGGCCAACCAGCGCCACTTCGAGCACGCCGACGGCACCCCGTTTTTCTGGCTCGGCGACACGTGGTGGATGGGCCTTTGCCAACGGCTCCAGTGGCCGCAGGGGTTCAAGCAGCTTACCGCCGACCGCGTGCAGAAAGGCTACAACGTCGTGCAAATCATTGCGGGACTCTATCCCGACATGCACGCCTTCGACCCCCGCGGTGCCAATGAGGCCGGCTTTCCATGGGAGGAGGGCTACGCCCACATCCGCCCGGAATATTTCAACAAGGCGGACGAGAGGCTGGCGCATCTCGTCGCGCAGGGCATCACGCCCTGCATCGTCGGCGCATGGGGCTATTTCACCGCGTGGATGACCGAGGATCAGCTGAAGGCACACTGGCGCTACCTCATCGCGCGTTACGGCGCGTGGCCGGTCATCTGGTGCACGGCCGGTGAAGCCAATCTGCCGTGGTATCTCGTGCCAAATTTCCCCTTTGACGATCGCGCGATGGTGAGCGCCTGGACAAGAATCATGCGCTATCTGCGGGAAACGGATCCTTTTCACCGCCCCGTCACGATCCACCCCACCGCGATCAAACGTTACACGGCACGCCATGCCACGGACGACGAGACGCTGCTCGATTTCGACATGCTACAGGTCTGCCACGCACAGAACGAGGCGGTCGGCCTCGCTGTTGGAGCCGTGCGCGAATCCTATGCCGCCACACCTCGGATGCCGGTGCTCAACGGCGAGCCTTGCTACGAGATGCTCATGGGGACCATCACCGCCCCGTGGCCACGCCGCGCGTTCTGGTCCTGCGTCCTCAACGGCGCCATGGGCCACACCTACGGCGGCAACGGCATCTGGCAGTTCAACCAGCCGGGGATTCCGCACGGCGCCTCGCCGCATGGCGGCAACTACGGCAACACCCCGTGGCAGGAGGCGATGCATTTCAGCGGCTCGACCCACTGCGCCCTCGGCAAAAAACTCCTGCTGCGCTTCCCTTGGGAGAAATTCGAGCCGCACCCCGAGTGGGCCGCCTACACCAGCAAGGTCTGGATCCCGCTCGACGGCGCGCAATGGATCTGGCCCAACCGCGACGTCCCCGCGAAGGACGCCCCCGCGCGCCGCGCCTACTTCCGCCGGACCTTTGAAATTCCCGCCGGCCGAAAAATCCTCAGCGCGCGCCTGCGCTTCGCCGGCACGGTGCATTGCGAGGCCCAGTTGAATGGCGCCACCGCTGGCGTCGGTTTTGACTGGCGCACCGGCCCGCAGTTCAACGACCGGGCGCAGTTGCTCCAGCCGGGCCGCAACGTGCTCACGCTCTGGTGCGAGCACCGCCCGCCGACCGGCGACACGCCCGGCCTGCTCGCCTGCCTCGAAATCCGCTACGCCGGCGGCCGCGTGCAGCGCATCGTCACCGACGGTTCGTGGAAAACGTGGGGCAGCAAAATCGGCGGTTGGGAATCCCGGGCGTTTGACGACACCGCGTGGCCGGTCGCGATCGTGGTGGGCCAGCTCGGCGACCAACCGTGGGGCCCGATCAATTCGCCCGACCTGAGCCTGCATGGACCGCAGAGCGCAGGTATCCCGGGAAAACTACGCATCACCTACGTGCCGCATGCCGAGCCCATCGTCATGCGCGGCCTCGGGGCAAACACTGCGTGGCGCGCCACCTGTTTCGATCCCCCCACCGGCAAAGAAAAGAAACTCGGGCGCATCATCGCCGGGACCGACGGCACGGGGTCATGTCCGCCGCCCGCCGGCAGCGATCACGACTGGATTTTGATTCTCGAAGCCTGATCCGACCCCATGCCCAGCGCCGCCAGGGAACTCGTGCTCTCCAACCGGGAACTCGCCTGGACCTTCAACCGGGCCGGCGGCCGCCTCACCAGCGTGCGTTTTGCCAACCGGCTCACTGGCCGCACCTTTCCTCTCAGCGGCGGCTGCGAACTGGCACTGGTCTTTTCGGCCGCCACGGATCGCGTCGCCGAACCTTTCTTGCGTGTGCATGATTTCACGGTGCGTGCCATGCGCCGCACCGGCCGGCTGGGCGCGGTGTTCACCTTGCGCAGTCCGTCACTAGGCCTTGCGGTTAGGCTGCACGTGCAACTCGACGGGCCCACACGTCGCAAATGGATCGAGGTCAGCAACACCACGGGCCGCGAACTTCTGCTGCTCGACGTTGAACTCGACAGTTTCACGACTGAGTGTTCGACCACAGGCGGCGGTTCGGGCCAGCCGGTATTTTTCGGCGATGAGGGGTTCGCCGCCATCGAGCATCCGGCCGGCGAGAACACCGGCGCCCAGGGCCGCGTGCAGCTCGCCCATTTCCCCGGCCATCGGCTCGCGCCCCGGGCCAAATTCCGCAGTCATGTCGCGCTGGTGAGCGTCACTGCAGCGGGCCGGGCGAACGCGCACTTCCTCGACTACATCCAAGCGCGGAGCCGGCCGCGCCGGAGGTTTCTGTCCACTTACACTCCGTTTGGCATCAACAACCAGTGGGGTGCGTGCCCCACGCTCGACGATGAGCAGGCGCTGGCGGTGCTGGATCGCGTGGCGGAATTGCGCAAACGGGGCGCGCCCTTCGACTATTTTACGCTCGATACCGGCTGGGTGGACTTTGGATCTGATCTTACCAAGTTCAAGCCGACGGCGTTTCCCAACGGTCCAGACCAGGTCATCGCACGCATCAAGGAACTGCGGATGAAGTTCGGCCTCTGGTTCGCCACGAGCTGGGGCCTGCAATCCTGCTGGGATTATCCGGGCGCCTTTGCCGACGGCAAGCCGCCGCCGCAGCTCTACCGCGAGGGCTATCCGCTGGGCGCCGAGGGCATCATGTTCTGCCTCGGCGAGGAGAACTATTTTTCGATCCTGAAAAAGGCCGTACTGCACCACGTGCGCGAGAACGGCGTGCGCCTCCTCAAATTCGACGGCGGCGCCTATCGCTGCGACAGCACCGAGCACGGCCACCTGCCCGGCAAATACTCCGTCGAGCCGATGTTCGCAAAGCTCATCGACATCGCTGACAGCGCGCGCGCCATCGCGCCGGACGTGTTCATCATGTGGTATTGGGGGCTGCGCTCGCCGTTCTGGGCGCTGCATGGCGACGCCATTTTTGAGTCGGGCCTCTTCATGGAGGGCTCCGGCACGAGCGCGACCCCGACGCTTTATTACCGTGACTCGGTCACGCTCGCGCAGGATCAGAACGCCCGGCACGCCGCGACCATCCCGCCGCTCCTCAAGGACAGCCTCGGAGTCTGGCTGTCCGAGACGCGCTGGGGCAACTTTATGGGCACCGAGCGCTGGCGCGAGACGCTCGTGATGGACCTCGGTCGCGGCAGCCGGTTGTTTCCGAATCTCTGGGGCAATCTCCACGACCTAAGTGATGACGATGTCTCGTTTCTCGCGTGGATCACCGCACTCGCTCGGAAAAACGCCGCGCGGTTCCAGCATCGCAAGACGATCCCGGGCGATCCGTTGCACAATGAGGTCTACGGCTACGCGCACGCCCGCGGAGCGCGCGGCTTTCTCTTTTTCCACAACGCGCATTTTGCCGCCCGCCGCAGCATGGCGCGGCTGGACACCAGCCTCGGGTTCAGCGCGCGGAACGGCACGCCGGTGCGCGTGGTGTCACACTTTCCTGAAAAGCAGCAACTGCGGCGGCCTGACGGCGGCGACTATCGGATCGGCGACACGCTCGATATCTGGCTGCGTCCGTTCGAAACACTGATGCTCGAGGTCACACCGGCCAAGGGGCTGCGCCCCCGGCTGCCGTTGCGCTCGTTGTCCGATGCCCAGGCGGCGCAGCTCGGCTCGGCCCTCGCGCTGCAGCCGAGATCACTCGATCCGTCCATGGACCTGCGCTTTGCAGACACAGCAACCTTCGAGCTGAAAAAGCTCGTGAAGAAAACCTACGCGTTCGCTGGCGCGCTGCCACCGCTCGGGCGCGGCACGTCGATCCTCGCCATCGTCATCCGGCTCCGCCTAGGGGAGGCCGAGTGGAAATACGCGCCGACCGTCGTGCAGATCGTGCAGGCCCTGGTCCGCATCGGCGAACGCAAGGTGCCGCTGATCCCCGTGCCCGACGGTCGGCAGCACGGCAACACCCAGAGCTTCGGCTGCTCGTGGCTCGTCTGGAAGGTCCGACTCAACTCCGCGTGGACCGGGCTGCCACTGCAACTCGCCGTGCACGCCAACCTCCCTGAAGGAGTCGAGGCGCACGTCGAGGGCTGGGTTGTCCACCGCTGGTGGCAGGAAGACCACCGGCCGGCGGGCGACGGCTATTACACCTATGCGCCGTCGTGACCTGTTCCGGGTGGAAAACCGTGCAGCTGCTCCACCTTCTTCCAAGCCATACCAGATCACTGGAAACAAGGCAACCGCTCGTCCAGAGGAAGCCAATTGCCACTGAGCCATGTGATTGCTCCGGCATCTGAGCTTGTGCCAGTGATGTCCCTGAGGACGTGATCACTGTAGACACCGGCATCCCCGCCATTGGTGGCCGGCGCTCTGATTCCGGAATGGGCGATATGTCACGCTTGGTGCTGTTTTCGATTTGCTGTTTTCGGCGAATCGCTTGTGGTCACCGCGCGTGTGCGCCTGCCGCACTGTGACACCAATAGCACCTCTTTTCACGCCCGGCGCAATTTGCCTAAAGCCCATGCCCCTTCCCCACTGCCGATCCAGTTTCCTCGGAATAAGTGCGGGCGGACATCGACTATGAACCACAAGAAAATCTACAGCCCACGGCGGGAATACTGCGCCTGGCCCAGCATCATGCGACTCGCCGACGGGTCTCTGGCCGTCCACTTCTGCAGCACGGAGGAGCATCTGGGCCCCACGGGGAAGGCGCTGTGCTTGCGGTCCCGCGACGGCGTGAACTGGGAGCCGCCCGTGACGGTTCGCGATTCCCCGCTGGACGACAGGGATTGCGGCCTGACCGGGCTGAGGGACGGGCGCCTCCTCGCCCATGTCTACTCCAATTTCTGGACCCTGAACGCCTATCATGGCCTGCCATACCAAGCCTACCGCGCCGACGTGCTGAACCGCTGGATTGCCCATGTGGAGACGCCCGCCTACCGCGGCGCCAAAGCGGAGCAAGGCGGCTGGTGCTGCGTGTCGCAGGACGGGGGCCGCACCTGGGCGCTGGAAGGCCGTGGTCCGGATTCGGTTCATGGCGGCGTGGAACTCGCAGACGGCGGCGTATTGGTGGCGTCCTACCGCGATGCCGCTCCCGGCACCTGCAATATCTGGGAGGGAAGCGGGAAGACGCTCCAGTGGAAACGCATCTGCCGCTATGAGCCGCCGCGGGTTTCCGGCCTCGGTTTTGGGGAACCCCATCTGGCCCAACTTCCCTCCGGACGTGTGATCATGATGCTGCGCGCCTGCGCGAGCCCATATGATGATACGGACGGACGCAATGGGATGTGGGTGACCTACTCCGACGATGCGGGCCGCACCTGGGCGGAAGCTAAGGAAACCCCCCTCTGGGGTTGTCCGCCGCACCTGCTCCTTCTATCCGACGGCCGCCTACTGTGCTCCTACGGCCATCGCAGGCGCCCGTTTGGGCAGCGTGCGTGCGTCAGCCGGGACGGTCTCAACTGGCGCGTTGAAGACGAGGTGGTGCTGCGGGCGGACGCCAACCTTGGGGACCTGGGCTATCCGGCCTCAGCGGAAATCGCGCCGGGGAAGATCCTCACGGTCTATTATCAGCCTGAAGCGGAGAATCCGCCCGCCTGCATGAAGCCGCCGGACCCGGAGCGCTGCCTGCCGGCCATCTGGGCCACCACCTGGGAGCTGCGGGACTGAAATCCGCGCCGTGCCGGGGTTGCGTGCGGGCAACGGTGACGATTCCACTTAACCTCGCCGATGTGAAATTCAATGGCAGGCCGCGTGCCGGGCGCAGCGACCAGCCGCCACTGGCCCGCACTCAACGGACAC
>CAJBES010000032.1 GCA_903952145.1 uncultured Opitutaceae bacterium
ACGCCCGAGGCAGCGGGGCTGGACGATTATTTTCTCCGTTTTGGCGCCAACGCCCACAGCATGCTGGCGCTGGCCCAGCCGCTGGCGGAGATCGGCGCAGTGGAACTGCTGGAAGATTTTATCACGCGGCTGGCTGAACAAGGGCATGACCGCCGCCCGGCGTTGCTGTTGCTGGCCCTGGCGCATCTTAAAAACGGCCACTGGCAGTCGGCCACCGCCACGGTGGCACGCCTCCGGGCACTCAGCGGTGCCGCTTCACCGGGGCAGACGGCCGGTCTGGAACTCATTGAATTGCTCGCGACGGTGGCGGCGAACCCGGCCGAGGGTCCGCAGGTGCAGTTGCTCGATTACGTCAGTCGGCAGATGTATCCGCTCAGGGGCTATCGGATGATCCTCGAGACCTTGCTCCGGGCGAAGCGGCCCCAGGTCGCGCTGGAGGTGGCGGTCCGGGCCGAACGGCTTTACCCTGGCAATGCGGGGCTGCTGGCACTGAAGGGTGAGGCGCAGACCGCATTGGCGGAAGAGCTGGCGCTTGCGGCCCAGTCCACCTCCGCCGGCGCCGACAAGGGCACGGTGCTGACGGAGAAAGTTTTTTTTGCGCGGACGGATGCAGCAATGGCTGCAGCCCGCTGGCCGGAAGCGCAGGCCGCCATGCGCGATGTGCAACTGGCCAAGCCGGCCTGGCTGGGCGGACGGCAGGCCGAGGTGCTCACCCGACAGATGCGCATCGCCCACGAGATGCGCGAAACACTGGATATGGTGCTGGCCGCGCGCCTGCTCCAGGACGGCACCGTGGCCCGGGCGCAACTGGTCGTGGACTATGCCTCGGCCCTGCAGGGGAAGGGCGCGACCACGGATGCAATCCTGCTCCTCAAGGAGGTGTTGCGCAAAATCCCGAACCACACGCTGGCCCGCCGCTTGATCGGGGCATGGCAGAAAAAGCCGGAACCCCCGCCGGTGCCGGCAGCCGCGCCGGCCGAGCCGCCTGCGTTGACGGAACCGGTGCCGCCGGGGGGCAAATAGGGCGGATCAGAAAATCATGTCGGGGGGCACGTTGACGAGTGCCTCCTCGATGGTGGTGAGGCCCATCTTGACCTTGAGCATGCAGTCCTGGTGCAGGGTCTTCATGCCGCTTTTCATGGCGATGCGCTTGAGTTGCGCGACCTCCACCTCCTTGTTGATCCCCTCGGTCAGGGCCTCGGAATTGACCATGAGTTCATGGATGCCGACGCGGCCCTTGTAGGCATTGCCGTTGCAGGTGGGGCAGCCCTGCGGGTTGGCCTTGAAAATCTGGCCGCTCCAGCCGATGGCCTTTTGCAGCAGTTCCGCTTCCCGGTCCTTGGCTTCGTAAGGTTGCTTGCAGTTCTTGCACACACGGCGCAGGAGGCGTTGCGCACAGACGCAGACCAGCGACGCCGAGAGGTTGAAGCACTCCACGCCCATTTCGCCGATACGGGAGATCGTGGAGGGCGCATCGTTGGTGTGCAGGGTGGAGACGAGCAAGTGGCCGGTGAGGGCGGCTTCCACGGCGATCTGGGCCGTCTCCTTGTCGCGGATTTCACCGACGAGAATGACGTCGGGGTCCATACGGAGATAGCAACGCAGGGCGCGTTCAAAGGTGAGTCCGATCTGCCGGTTCATCTGCATCTGGTTGATGCCGGCGAGCGTGTATTCGATGGGGTCCTCGGCGGTCTGGATGTTGACGTCGGGTGTGTTCACCTCACCGAGCGCGGAGTAGAGGGTCATGGACTTGCCGGAGCCGGTCGGCCCGCAGTGCAGGATCATGCCGTAGGGCTGGCGGATGCACTCCCGGTAGCGGGCGAGATTTTCGTCGGAGAAGCCCAGGGCGGGCAGGGGCAGGGTGCTCTTGGACTTGTCGAGAATACGCATGACCACCTTCTCGCCGTCCTTCATCGGGGCGGTGGCGACACGCAGGTCGATGTTCATGTTCTTCTTCGTGAAATTCTTGAAGACGATGCGGCCGTCCTGTGGCAACCGGCGTTCGGCAATGTCGAGGTTGCACATGATCTTCAGGCGGGTGACGAGGGCGTTGCAGACCTGCTTGGGCAGGCGCAACTTCTCCTGGCAAAGACCGTCGATGCGGTAACGCACGAGGAGTTCTTTTTCCATCGGTTCGACATGAATGTCGGACGCGCCTGAGACGTAGGCATCTTCGATGATGCGATTGGCCAACTGGATGATGGGGGCGGAATCCTCGCTCTCCAAGTCGGAGGCCTTGACGTCACCGGCGGTGCCGCCCCCCTCGTAAACCGTGCTGATGATGTCGGCCACAGAGCCGATGTCCACTTCCTCATTGCCGGCCACGGCCGCCTTGGTGGCCTTGAAGAACTTCAGCAGCAGGTTGTCGAACAGGGTGGCAGAGGTGACGCGCACCTCCTCAATGTGCATCTCCGTGGCTTGGGAGAACGACTCGCGCTTGGCGAAGTCGAGGGGGTTCATCATCAGCACGGCGACCGAGTTCGGGCTGAGGCGTTTGTGGGGGAAGATGCCCTCGCGGCGGATGATGGCGTCGCCGGTGACCTCGATCAGCTTTTCGTCGATTTCAATCTCCTCCAGCTTGGTGACGAGGGGCAGTTCGGTGAGGTTGGAGATGAAGCGCGCGGTGTCGTCGGGGCTCACACTGAATTTCGGGTCCACCATGCGCTGGATGAGCGCAGAAGAGTATTCGGCGACCTCCTTGAGCAGGGCGAGGTCCTTGTCGGTAAACTGGCCGGCGGTGCCGGCAGTGGGCTCCTTGTTGAGGACTTGGATGGCCCCGATGACGCTGGTGGTCTTCAACGGCACCGTGAGCATCGAGTTGACCTCGAAACCGGTGGTCTTGGCCATGGACATGAGGCTGGCGGTGTCCTCGCCGCCCTTGTTGAAAAACAGGGATTCGCCGGTCTGGATGACCTTGCCGACATTGCCAGTGCCCAGCGGCAGCTTGAGGGTCAGGAGTTTGGCCTGGGTTTCCTGAAACTGCTTTTCCTTGTCTTTGTCCTTGCCCCAGAGCGTGGGTGAATAGAAGACGTGCTTGAAGGCTATATCGTTGCCCTCCACGAGATAGAAGGTCATGGACTGGGCCTGCAAAGCCTCGACGACCTTGGAGGCGGTGAGCTCAATGACGGAGGTCAGGTCCTCGCGGCTGGGGGCCGGTTTGGAGATGACCTTGATGAGCAGGGAGCGGCGCAGTGCGCTGGCGAGATTGGGAGTGGCCATGGGAATGCTCGGACGCAGGGGCGTCTACTCGGGGATTGTCAGCGATTGGCGGATGCGGCAATGAGAAACGCGTGCAATCCTTCCGTTCATGCTGCGCTGGCTGACTGTTTTGTTCGGTTGGTGGCGCCGTGGCGACGCCGGAGCCCGGGGCGAAGCCCTCGCGGCGGAGTTTTTGCAGCGGGAACGGGGTTTGGCGATTGTGGCCCGCAACTGGCGGAACCCGCGGGACCGGCGCGACGAGCTTGACCTGATCTGCCGCGACGGGGACGTGCTGGTGTTTGTCGAAGTGAAGACGCGCAGCGCCGGCGCGTTGGTGCCGGGCTATTACGCGGTGGACCGGCGGAAGAAACGCGTGCTGCTGCGCGCCTGCTCGGCTTACCTGCAGCAGTTGCGGTCGCCGCCGTGCACCTACCGCCTCGATGTGGTCGAGGTGGTGTTGCCCCGGGCGGGGGCCGCGGGTGCGCCGGTGGTCAGCCACTTTGCAAAAATCCCGCTGTTTCCAAAGCACCATTGCCCGGGCCACTAGGCCGCCGGCATTTCCCTTGCGGGGTGCGAGGTCGTCCACGACGATGTGCCATCGCCATGGCCGACTCCCAGCGTCACCCATTTTTGCATGGACTGAGCAAGCACCGTGGAGCACCGCCGACGGTGGTGGTCATCTTCGGGGCCTCGGGTGACCTCACGGCCCGCAAGCTCATTCCCGCAGTCTACAACCTCGGCCGCGACAACCTGCTGCCGGCGGACTTCCAACTGGTGGGCTTCGGACGCAAGCCGATTCCCGACGAGGAATTTCGCGCCCTCGCGGAGGCAGCCATCCGGAGGTTTTCACGGCGCAACCTCGACCCGGCCGTGTGGGGCCGGATCGCCGCAGGCACCACCTACGTGGCCGGGGGCTACGATGAGAAAGCGGCCTTTGACCGACTCGCCGGACACCTCGCTGACCTGGAGAAAAAATCCGGCCGTGAAGTGCAGGTGCTGTTTTACATCTCCACGCCACCGACGGTCTTTGCGCCCATCCTGCTCAATCTTGGCGCGAGCGGGCTGGCCCGAAAGCACCTGGACCAGCCACACCACGCCAAGGTCATCATCGAGAAACCCTTCGGCCGCGACCTCGACTCTGCGCGCGAGCTTAACGCGACCATCGCGTCTGTTTTTCAGGAGCGCCAAGTCTACCGCATCGACCACTACCTCGGGAAGGAGACCGTGCAGGACCTGCTCGTGCAGCGTTTTGCCAACGCCATCTTTGAACCGCTCTGGAACCGCAATTTCATCGACAGCGTGCAGGTCACGGTGGCGGAGGACATCGGGGTGGGGGCGCGCGGTGGCTATTACGAGCAGAGCGGCGCGCTGCGCGACATGATCCAGAACCACACGATGCAACTCGTGGCCCTCACGGCGATGGAGCCGCCGGTGTCGCTCGATGCCGAGGCCATTCGTGACGAAAAGGTCAAATTGTTGCGCGCCATCCAGCCACTCGTCCTCGGACCGGGTGGCGATGCGGCCCGGGCGCAATACACCGCCGGCATGATCGGTGGCAAAGGGGTCAAGGGCTACCGCGAGGAAGCCGACATCGCGGCCGGGTCCGCGACCGAGACCTATGCGGCGATGCGTCTTAGCATCAATAATTGGCGCTGGCAGGGGGTGCCGTTCTATCTGCGTTCCGGCAAGCGCATGGCCCGGCGCGTCTCGGAGATTGCGGTCAATTTCAAATGTCCGCCCGGCACCCTCTTTGCCGCCGACGGGCACTTCGACCTCGCCGGCAACACGCTGTCGTTTCAGATCCAGCCCGATGAGGGCCTGAGCCTCATCCTCAACACGAAGATTCCGGGCCTGGAGACGCGCACCCAGCCCGTGAAGATGAACTTCCGCTACGCCACCACCTTTGGTTCCGATACCCCCGAGGCCTACGAACGACTGGTCCTTGATGCCATGATCGGTGACGGCACACTCTTCATCCGCGGGGACGAGGCGGAGACTTCGTGGAAGCTCTGCACGCCGGTCCTTGAGTCCTGGGCGGCGGCCGGGGGCGGGAGCATGGACAATTATCATGCCGGCTCCTGGGGGCCGGCCGCCGGCGATGCGCTTCTCGCGAAGCACGGTCACGTCTGGCGCCAGCCCTGAGCCATGGCCGTAATTTTTGATGCCTTGCCTGGTCTAGAGGTCCCGGTCGGCGAAATTGCGCAAAGCCTCGGGCGCATGTGGAGCGACACTGCGGCGCAGGGTGGGTCTGCACCCGCAAACGACGATGCCAAGGCTACGCAGGTCAACTTGGTGCTGCACCTTGGGTTTAGGACGACAGCGGCAGACGCCTTGGTACAGTTCCAGACCGCCGTGCGGTTTTCCCAACGCTACCCCAGTCGCATCCTGGTCCTGTGTCCGATGGTGCAGGACAGCGACGAGACCGACATGCGGGCGAAAATTTACGGCGAGTGTCACCTCGGCAAAACCAAGGGGGACGCGCGTTGTGTCGAGTTCGTCCTGCTGAACTATCCGCGGACGACGCGGATCCACCTCGAGGATCAGGTGTCCATCTGTCTTTCGGCCGACCTGCCACTCTACTACTGGGTGCACCGGTTCAGCGACAGCACCCGGCTGGCCGACTACCGCTATCTGCTCAGCCGGGCCAAGCGTGTGCTGATCGACAGTGCCCTGGCCCCGGCGGGCACCATGAGCTATCCGTGGCCCAAGCCGGCGGCGCTGCGCGATCTCGTATATTCGCGATTGCTGCCCGTGCGCCAAATGATCGGCCAATTTCTGGCCGGTTACACACCGATGCAACTCGTGGGTGGGCTCCGCACCGTGACAATCACCGCCGCGCCGGAACTCACCACCGAAGGACGGGTGCTGCAGGCCTGGGTGCAGCGCCGGCTGAGCGCATGCGGGGGCAACATGGCTGGGATCGAATTCTCCGGGTCCCGGGGAGAGGCCGGGCGGCTCGGCGTGGACTTTGGCTATGCGGACCCGGAGCACTGCTTCCATTGGACCGGCAGTTTGACCGACGGACATGCGCTGCTGGAAGCCGACTACGGTACGGGTCGCAACCGCCTGCCCGCTTCCGTCAGCCTGCTCGCACCCGAAAATGCCCTGGGCGAAGCGATGCTTTCCTAAGGCACGGCTGATTCGAGGAGTGACCGCAATTGACGGGTGAGTAACCGGGCTAAACTGGTGTTGTCGCCTGGGGTTCGCACTATAACGGGCAGATCCTTGTCGAGAATCACCTGATGTGCGAGTAGCGCGGCGGCGCGCTGTGGTTGATCCAGTTCCGGTTGGCTGACGGAGGGCAGAATGGCCAGGCAGTCCCAGCGCGGAGGGTTGAAGCTTTGCGACCAGTTCAGAATCCAAGCGTAGGAGCGGTAGAATTCCTCGTCGTTCGCTGCGCGTGCAGCGGCGGGCACGGCAATGACCATGAGATCGGGCGCATCCAATCCGGGCTGTTGCTGATACTTCGGCCAACCGTTGCCTTTGGCCTGTTCCGCCAGTTCCGGGATGGATTGGCCGGTTGGGTCCCATGCTGTCACCACGACCTGCACCCCGGGGCAGAGGGTTTGCAGCGCCGGACCGATGAGGGCGTCGAAAGGAATCATTGCGGTAATGCGCACCGGCGCCCCGGCCTGCCAACGTGCCACCACCCGGGGCAGTCCCGGCTGCAACCGCGGTAATTCCGCCAGCTTCACTCTATGCCCCGTGATGGTGTGGGCGGCGGTTTCGGCCAACAGGCGGTGGCCGCGCAGATTGGGATGAATGGGATCACTCATCAGGCGGATCCACTCCCAGCGATCCGCAGTTTGCACCGACTGGTAAGCCCGGAAGGCGTCGGCTACCGGCACATCCAACTCGCGGCCGGTTTGGCGCACAATTTCCACATAGTCGCCCAGCTTGGCCGGCGGGCGCGAGGGGTCTTCCGGAAAAACATGGTTGGGCGTCATCAAGATCGTTTCCGCGCCATGATCACCAAGGCGCACCACCAACTGCCTCAGATTGGAACGGTAGGCTTCGGCAGAAACACGCGCCACATCGTTCAGGCCAAACATGACGACGACCAGTTGCGGCGCGTGACGCAGGACGTCGGTTTCCAGCCGTCGCAGGGCATCAAGGGTCGTATGCCCGCTGATGCCGGCGTTGATCATTTCGAGCTGCGCCAGCGGATAGAGCCGCTGCAAGGCGACACCCAGAAGATCGCACCACGCCCGCCGTCCGCCGGTGTGGTAGTAAACTCCGGTGACGCTGTCGCCGAAGCAGACAATTTTCACCGGCTGACCTTCGGCTAGTAATTTGGCGGTGTTTGAAATCACTTGCGCCCAAACTGGGACAGGGTCCACGGCGCCCCTGCTACCGGGGGCAGGGAGAGACCGGAAATCACCAAGGCAATGGTATGATGCACGAGGAGGACTTGCCAGTTGGTCAGGTGCTTGCCGGACTAAAAATCAGGCCAGAGTCAGCACGGCATACGTCCGCTTCCCTTTGCGCAACAGGAGGTATTGGCCGAAGAGCAGGTCGGCCGTCGTGATTGCGCGGGCAATGTCGGGGGACTTCAGGTTGTTCACGTAGATGCCACCACCCTCGATGTCCTTGCGGGCCTGACCCTTGGAAGGCGCCAGGCCGGCGAGCACCAGCAGCTCAGTGAGCACGGTGCCGGCGCCTTCGAATTTCTTCTTCTCCAGGGCCATGGTCGGGACCTCTCCGACGACATCACGGAAGGTCTCCTCCGAGGTGTCACCGATCTCGGCGCCGAAAAGGATGTCGCTGGCCTTGAGTGCGGCGGCGAGGGCGTCGGCGCCGTGGACAAGCGTGGTCATCTCCCTAGCGAGGGCTTTCTGCGCGGCGCGGGCGCCGGGGTTGGCCTTCAACTCGGCCTCGAGCGCGGCGATTTCATCCGGCGGGAGGAAGGTGAGTGTCTTGAGGAGCTTGATGACGTCGGCGTCACTGGCATTCACAAAGAATTGGTAGAAGCGGTAGGGCGAGGTGCGCCGCGGATCGAGCCAGACAGTGCCGGTGGCGGTTTTGCCGTATTTGGTGCCGTCGGCCTTGGTGAGGAGCGGGAAAACGAGGCCCCAGGCGGTGGCGCCGAGCTTCTTGCGGGTGAGCTCGGTGCCGACAGTGATGTTGCCCCACTGGTCGGTGGCTCCGATCTGCAGCTCGCAATTGAAGGTTTTCCGCAGATGATAGAAATCAAAACCCTGCAGCAGCATGTAGCTGAACTCTGTGAAGCTGATGCCCGTGCTGCGGTCCTCCATGCGGGAGCGGACCGAGTCCTTGGCGATCATGGAGTTCACCGTGATGTGCTTGCCGATGTCACGGAGGAACTCGAGGAAGGTGACACTACCGGTCCAGTCGTAGTTGTTGACGAGCCGGGCGGGATTCCTGGTGGTGTCGAAATCAAGGAATTTGGTAAGCTGGGAGCGGATCGCGGCGATGTTGTGCGCGACCTGCTCGGGAGTCTGGAGGTTGCGTTCGTCGGATTTGCCCGAGGGATCGCCGACCATGCCGGTGGCGCCGCCCGCCAGCACAATGGGGAGGTGGCCGTGCTGCTGGAAACGCCGGAGGGCAAACAGTGGCACGAGGTTGCCGACGTGGAGGGAGTCGGCCGTGGGATCGAAACCGCAGTAGAGCGTCGTCGGGCCCTCGGTGAGGCGCTTGGTGAGCGCTTCGCGGTCGGTGCAGTCGGCGTAGAGGCCACGCCATTCGAGGTCTTCGATGAGGGTCATGATGGACGGCAGAGTTAACGGGGCGGGGCGGCCCGCGCGCAAACAAATCTTATGGGCCGCGAAACGGGAATAGAAACACGCCTTCTTATGGTAAAAACGATTTGTCTAATGCCAATGGGGGCACCAACTTGCCCCTTCGCTCGCCGCACGGATCGTCCGCGCGGAAACGACCAACCCTCAATTCCATCACCATGCCCATCTCCATCGGTTCCAAAGCCCCTGATTTTACCCTCAAATCCAAGACCGCCGAAGGCCTCAAGGAGGTGACCCTGAGCGCCAATTTTGGCAAAAAACAGACCGTGCTGCTGTTCTTCCCGCTGGCGTTCACCGGCGTGTGCACGCAGGAAATGTGCGACCAGACTTCCGGACTCGGCGACTACGAGCAACTCGGCGCCAACGTCATCGGCATCAGCGTGGACAGCCCGTTCGCGCAGGAGGCCTGGGCCAAGGCCAACAAGATCGGCCTCACGCTCGTCAGTGATCTCAACAAGACGACCACCAAGGCCTACGATGTGCTTTTCCCGATGCTTGCGGGCGTTGGCGACACGAGCGCGCGTGCGGCGTTTGTCATCGGCAAGGACGGGGTTGTAAAATACGCCGAACAAACGGCGACGCCGAAGGACCTGCCGAATTTCGCGGCGGTCAAGGCGGCGCTGGCGAAGTGAATTTAGGAGCCAAGACGGCCCCGTCGTGGTTTCGTTTTTTTGGCGACGAGAGCGTCGCCGCCCCATTTTCTGAAAAATATGAGCCTTCCGAATCCCTTCAACACGCTGCAGACGTTTTCCGCCAACGGTGCGTCGCACCAGTTCTATTCGCTGCCCACGCTCGAATCCGCCGGCTTCAAGGTCTCGCGCCTGCCGGTCTCGATCCGGCTCGTGCTCGAGTCGCTGTTGCGTAATTGCGACGGCAAACGCGTGGCGGAGGGCGCGATCCGCGATCTGGCCGGCTGGGTGGCCAAGGCGCCGCGCACGGAGGAGATTCCGTTCGTCGTTGCGCGCATCGTGCTGCAGGACTTCACTGGTGTGCCGCTGCTGGTGGATCTCGCGGCCATGCGCTCGGCCGTCACCAAACTGGGGAAAAACCCGAAGATCATCGAACCGCTGGTGCCGGTGGATCTCGTGGTGGATCACTCCGTGCAGGTGGACTTCGCCGGGAATGCCGCGGCGCTGGCAAAAAACCTCGAGCTCGAGTTTTCGCGCAACCGCGAACGCTACCAGTTTTTGAAATGGGGCATGCAAGCCTTCGACACCTTCAAGGTCGTCCCGCCGGGCATCGGCATCGTGCACCAGGTGAATCTCGAGTATCTGGCGAAGGGCGTGCTGCACGACGCAAACGGCGTCTGCTATCCGGACACACTCGTCGGCACAGACTCGCACACGACGATGATCAACGGTCTCGGCATCGTGGGCTGGGGCGTCGGCGGCATTGAGGCCGAGGCCGGCATGCTTGGCCAGCCTGTCTATTTTCTCACCCCCGACGTGGTGGGCGTGCACCTGACGGGTGCGCTGCGCGAAGGCGTCACCGCGACCGATCTCGCGCTCACGCTCACCCAGCTGCTGCGTAAGGCGAAGGTCGTCGGCAAGTTCGTCGAGTTCTACGGGGCCGGGGCGGTGGCGCTCCCGGTCGTGGATCGCGCGACGATTGCCAACATGGCCCCCGAATATGGCGCGACCATGGGCTTCTTCCCGATCGATGCCGAGTGCTCGAATTATCTCCGCGCCACCGGCCGCGACGAGCGGCATGTCGCGCTCTACGAGGCCTACTATCAGGCGCAGGGCCTGTGGGGCATCCCGCAGGAGGGCGCGATCGACTACTCGCAGGATCTCGCGCTTGATCTCGCGACGGTCGTCCCAAGCGTCGCCGGTCCGAAGCGTCCGCAGGATCGCATCGAGCTCCCGGACATGAAGCGCGAGTTTTTCGCCGCTTATCAGCGCCCGGTCACGGCGAATGGCTTCGGCAAGCCGCGCGCTGATTTCTCGAGGTCGGTGAAGGTTGAGATGACCTCCAAAAAGAAAGCCAAGCTCGGCAGCGGCTCGGTGGTCATCGCCGCGATCACAAGCTGCACGAACACCTCCAACCCGAGCGTGATGCTCGCGGCCGGGCTCCTGGCGAAGAAGGCCGTCGAAAAGGGTCTGAAGGTGAATCCGGCGGTGAAGGCCTCGCTCGCGCCCGGTTCGCGCGTGGTGACCGACTATCTCAAAAAGACCGGCCTCACGCCTTACCTGAACAAGCTCCGTTTCAACACGGTCGGCTACGGTTGCACCACCTGCATCGGCAACTCCGGTCCGCTGGATGCGAACCTCGAGGACGCGGTCGTGAAGAATGATCTCATCACCGCCTCCGTGCTCTCCGGCAACCGCAATTTTGAGGCGCGGGTGCACCAGAACGTGAAATCGAACTTCCTGATGTCACCGCCGCTCGTCGTGGCGTTCGCGCTGGCCGGCCGCGTGGATCTTGATCTTTCGTGCGAGCCGCTGGGCACGGGCAGGGACGGCGCGCCCGTTTACCTCTCCGACATCTGGCCCACGCTGGCCGAAGTGCGTGACGCCATGCAGTCCGCCCTCAAGCCCGAAGTCTTCCGCAAGCTTTACCGGAACTTCGCGGCGCAGAATCCGAAGTGGAATGAAATTCCAGCGTCAGTCGGCAACGTTTACGAGTTTGACGCGACTTCGACCTACATCCAAGAGCCGCCGTTTTTTGCGGAGTTCGCGATGACTCCCGGCAGGATGGCCGCCATCACCGGCGCGCGGGCACTCGGCATCTTTGGCGACTCGGTCACGACCGACCATATCTCACCCGCCGGTGCGATCAAAAAGGCTTCGCCCGCCGGCCGTTTCCTGCTCGCAAACAGCGTGGCCTTCGAGGATTTCAATTCCTACGGTTCGCGCCGCGGCAACGACCGCATCATGACGCGCGGCACGTTTGCGAACGTCCGCATCAAGAACCTCATGCTGGGCGGCGAGGAGGGCGGCAACACGATCTACCAGCCGACGGGCGAAAAGCTCCCGATTTTCGATGCTGCCGCCAGGCACATCGCCGCGAAGACCCCGCTGATCGTCATCGCCGGCCAGGAATACGGCACGGGTTCGTCCCGGGACTGGGCGGCCAAGGGGACGAAACTCCTCGGGGTGAAGGTCGTGGTGGCTCAGAGCTACGAGCGCATCCACCGTTCCAACCTCGTCGGCATGGGAGTTTTACCCCTCCAGTTCAAGGAAGGCACCACCGCCCAGACGCTGAAGCTGGACGGCACCGAGGTCTACGCAGTCGTGGGCCTCAGCGACGCCATCAGGCCCCAGCAAGACCTGACCCTGAACATAGTCCGACAGGATGGTTCGGTCGAAAATGTGCCGGTGCGTTGCCGGATCGATACACCCATCGAGATCGATTACTACCAGCACGGCGGCATCCTGCCCTACGTGCTCCGTCAGATTGTCGCGAAGCATTAACCCGCCCGGAAATGCAATGCTTGGTTCAACCGTGGGTTTTGCGTTTTCACTGCTTTAAGTGATATTGTCCCATGTCTGACAGCGGCAAACCCGTCTATCTGGTCGATCCCTATTGCGATCCCGTGGTGGTGCGGATCGACGGCCGGGCCTGCTTTCAAAACAGCGCGGGGCTGAAGGATTTCATCGCAGAAATGATCAAGCAGGGGAAAACCCGCTTTGTGTTCGATTTTCAACATTGCGCCAGCATGGACAGCACCTTTTTGGGCGTCCTCGCCGGCGCCGCGCTGGAACTGCGCAAAGCGGGCGGCAAGCTGATCATGGCCCGCGTGGGCCAGCGCAACCTGGAACTCGTGCGCAACCTCGGCCTGCACCACCTGCTGACAGTGGACACCGGGGGCTTTGCCATGAATTTCACTAAGTGCGACCAACCCCTGGCCAATCCTGAAGGTAGCGAACTGGGCAACGCCCGGCTGATGCTTGAGGCACATGAGAACCTGGTGACCGCGGACGAGACGAACCGGAGCAAGTTTCAGGACGTGCTGCTTTTTCTCAAAAACCGCGTGGGACAGAAATAAGGCGGCAGCGCGCGACGAGGGCTCAGAGCTTCACCTGAAACAACTCGGGGTGCATGACCCCCTCGGCGACCTTGTTCACCGTGCCGGTCATCAGGATGGCAAAGCCCTCGCCGATCTCGATGCCGATCGTGCCGCCGGGCATGTGCACGGTGACGGCACGGTCCACCAGGCCGAGGCGGTGGGCGACGGCGGCGGCGGCGCTGGAACTGCTGCCCGAGGCAAGGGTGTAACCGGCGCCACGTTCCCAGATTTCGATGCGGATGTTGGCGCGGTCCAGCACCTGCAGGAACTGGACGTTGGTCTTGCGGGGGAAGTTGGGATGCGTCTCAAGGTGCGGTCCGTAGCGGTGAGCCAGTTCCGCATTCACGATGGGCAGCGGGAGGACGCAGTGCGGGTTGCCGATGGTGGCCGCGCAGTAAGTGAACTCGCGGTCGAGGACGGTGATTTTCTCGTTGAGGACCTCACGGGGGGCACCGGTGACCGGAATTCGGGCACTGTCAAAATTAACGCTGCCCATCGCCACGGTGATGAGCCGGCCCTGCTCCTTGATCACGGACTGTACATGGCCGCCCGGGGTCTCGATGGTGAAGGCGGGACTCTTGACCAAGCCCTGGTCCCAGAGGAAGCGGGAGAAAATGCGCAGACCGTTGCCGGATTTCTCGGCCTCGGAGCCATCGGGATTGAAGATGCGCAGCCCGAACTCGCTCTGCTGCGAGGGGAGCGGGCCCCAGAGGATGCCGTCAGAGCCGACCCCGAAATTGCGGTGACAGACCACGCGGATTTGCGGGACGGAGGGTTCTGGCCAAGCCGGGAAGTCGGCCGGATTCAGGACGATGTAGTCGTTGCCGAGGGCGTGATATTTGTGGAAACGCATGAGAGGGACCGCTGAACTAGACCACTGCCATGCCGGATGGCACGGTTAAAACGATACAGAACCGACTCAGGCCTGCAGGCCCGGTCAGTGGAGGAGTGCAACCGAACAGACTCTGCTTGCCGATCGTCGAGGCGGCAGCGCCCTGCGATTAATGGTGAGCAGTGCCAGCGACTCGCGCCCAGGGCGCGATCGGGGCAGTTGCGCTTCCTGCCAACCGTGCGCGGCGCGGTGGGGTTAGGGGCCGGTGCAGTGAGCCTAGCTGCACTCCATTCATGGGCTGATGGTGACCGCCTGTCTGGTTTTACTGGTCAAAACGGCCCATACGCCTACGCTGCCCGCAATGAAAAACTTTCTCTCGTCGATGCTTGGAGCGCTGGCGGCATTGTTTATTTTTACCGGCGGCGCAGCGGTGACATTCATCGGTTTCCTCGTGGTGATCAGTGCGCTCGGGGAAAAATCCGTCAAGGTGGAGGACGGTTCCTACCTGGTGGTGGATCTGGAGACAAATATCAGTGATGCACCCTTGCTGATCGATTTCAACGCCCTGCTGGGTGACCGGCCCGAGGCCCTGCAATTGCGCCTGGTAACGCAGGCGATCCGGTCCGCAGCTGCGGACAACCGGATCAAGGGCATTCTGTTGGTGGGTTCGTTGCAGCCGGAAGGCTACGGTTCCGGCTACGCCGCCCTGGCCGAGGTGCGCAGTGCGCTCGAAGCCTTCAAGGCGGCCAAAAAGCCCCTCAAGGCCTACCTGACCTATGCGACGACGCGTGATTTCTACCTCGCGTCCACGGCCAGCGAAATCGCCATGGATCCCTATGGCGTCATCCTCATGCCGGGTCTCGCAAGCGAACCCGTGTTCCTGGCCGGCGCGTTTGAAAAATTTGGCATTGGTGTGCAGGTGACACGCGTCGGCAAATACAAGGCCGCGGTCGAACCCTTTACCCGGCGCGACTTGAGCCCGGAAAACCGGGAACAGCTGCAGAAGCTGCTGGATGACATGTGGGCGGAACTCCGGGCGGAGGTAGCAAAAAGTCGGGGGCTGAAGCCGGCCGAATTGCAGGCCGTGATCGACGCGGAGGGCATGATCCGCGCCGAAGCCGCGATGCAGGCACGGCTGGTGGACCGCATCGCCTACCGCGATGAGATCATTGCCAATCTCAAGCAGGAGACCGGCCGCACGGGCGCGAAAGAGAGTTTCAAACAGATCAAGCTGGCGGACTACGCCAAAGTGGCCCCCACTCCCACGCCCAAGGCGAAAATGCCGGCGGGGCATAAGCGCGGCCGCGTGGCCGTGGTTTATGCCGAAGGTGAGATTGTCGACGGCGAGGGCGGGGCGGGGCAGGTTGGCGGGGTGAAATACGCCCGGGAACTGCGGCGGCTGCGCCAGGACGCGGACATCAAGGCCATCGTGCTGCGGGTGAACAGCCCGGGCGGAAGCGCCTCGGCTTCGGAGGCAATCCAGCGCGAAATGCGGCTGGCGGCAGAGGCCAAGCCGGTGGTCGTCTCGATGGGGTCTTATGCGGCATCGGGCGGTTACTGGATCTCGACCTACAGCGAACGCATCTTCGCCGAGCCTGCGACGATCACCGGCTCGATCGGCGTTTTTGGCATCCTCTTTGATGTGAAGAAACTGGCGAACGACCTCGGGGTGACATTCGACAGCGTCAAGACCGGGCAATTTGCTGATACCCTGACGATCAGCCGGCCGAAGACTGCCGCCGAACTCGCGATGATCCAGCGGGCGGTGGACTGGATCTACGGTGAGTTCGTGGGCAAGGTGGCGGATTCGCGCAAGCTGGACCGTAAGCTGGTCGAGGAGATCGCACAGGGCCGGGTCTGGTCAGGCAGGGAGGCGAAAACTCTGGGGCTCGTGGACGAACTGGGCGGGTTGCAAACCGCCCTGGACTACGCCGCGACGAAAGCCGGACTGCGCGCAGACTACCGGGTCACGGAGTTTCCCCGCAAGAAGGAGTTGGCGGAGGCCATCGCAGAAATGATCAAAAAAGTGCAGCCAGTGGCTGCGCGCGCCAGCATCTATGAACGACTGGCGGGCCGGCTGAAGCAGGAATTGCAGACCCTGAAGGCTTACAACGACCCCCAGGGACTTTATGCACGCATGCCGGATGGCCTCAAGGTGGAGTGAGCGAGTTTTCACCTGCACCCTGGTGAAAGGGAGCGACGGACCACTGACATTCCGATCGGCCAGGCGGTGCAACTGCCGGCCGCAGGGCGCTCGGGCTCAAGTCAGCAGACGGTGACGACCGGTCCGGGACCGGCTCACTCAGGCGGTGATAGTTTCGAGTGAACAGCCGTCGGCTGTGACCGTGGGCATTTCGCAACTGGGCCGGGCAATGACCCCGGGGTAGGGCTCCGCGGCGAATTCCCGGTCGGGTGTGGCCAGCAGGTGACGATCGCAGATGCCAAATAGTTCGGCACGGGTCGAGGCACGGCGCATATCGTGGAGGAAGGCCCCGTCGGCATCGACACTCTGGCCGACAAAGTTGAGATACTTCTTCATCTTGTTCACGTGGGCGACCTCGGGGAAAGTATCGGTCTGGGTGGCGTTGAAGAGCAGCTCAACATAGTCACGGACCTGGGCCAGGGTGACTGGCGTGACCGGCTGGCCGGCGAAAAGAGCGCGGCACTGGCGGAAGATCCAGGGATTGCGGATGGCGTGCCGGCCGATCATGACCCCGGCCGCGCCGGTGGCGGCGAGCACGGCGGCGGCCTTGGCGGCCGAGGTGATGTTGCCGTTGGCCAGGACTGGGCAGTGGACGCGGGCGACGGCGCGCGCGATGAAATCATACCGCACCTCACTGCGATACATTTCCCTCACGGTGCGACCGTGGACGCTGAGCAGGTCCACCCGGTGGCGGTTCACCGAATCGAGGATGCGGTCGAATTGGGCGGTGTCGTCGAAACCCAGGCGCATCTTGACGGAGAGAAGCCCTGGCACCGCGGCCCGCAGTGCGCCCAGAATTTCGTCAATCCTGGCGGGATTGCGGAGGAGTCCGCCGCCGACATTCTTTTTGTAAACCTTGGGGGCAGGGCAACCAAGGTTAAGATCAATGCCTGCGACCGGCAGGGTGAGCAGGTCCGCGATGGTGCGATTGAGATGGTGGATGTCTTCGCCGATGAGCTGCGCGAATACCGGGCGTCCGGTGGTGTTCTCCGCCAGGGAGCGGACGATATGTTTTTCCAGGCGGGACTGGGCATGGACCCGGAAAAATTCGGTGAAAAAATAGTCGGGCGCGCCGTAGTGCGCGATGACGCGCATGAAGGCGAGGTCGGTGACGTCCTGCATGGGGGCAAGGGCCGTCAACGGCTGGCCCGGGAGATGACCCGCGGGCAGGCGGGAGGGGAGGGGTACGGCCACGTGGCTCAGGCAGACTCCTCCCCGGCTGATTCCTCGGCCTGCTGTTTGAGCACCCGGGCAAGGATTGCGCTCTTGTCCTCGACACTGTCGAACACCGGGCGCGCGACATAGATGGGCCGTTGGTGCTGCAGGGCGAGCACGATGGAATCACTGGGCCGGGCGTCCAGCTCGACAATCTTTTTGCCGAGTTCGTTCTCCATGTGCAGCAGGATGCGGGCGTAGAACGTGCCCTCGCGGGTGTCGTTGATGACAATATGGTCGAGCGTGGCGCCAAGGCCGAGCAGGATGCTGCCGATCAGCTCGTGGGTGAGGGGCCGCTCCTTCTTGACCCCATCGAGCGTCATCCGGATCGAGTTACCGACGAATTGGTCCACATAGAAGACGAAGGTCTTGTCCGCCTGCCCGAGGAAAATGGCGCAGCCGTTGGCAGTGGGCATGGCGCCTTTGACGGTAACGAGGACGGGGTCCTTGGACATGGGGACAGTATAGGTTGTGTGGGCCTCGACGCAAGCCACCGGGCGCTCAGGCGAAGCCGAAGAGGCTGATGCCCCAGGTGCGCGCTTGGGCGAGGACGGCGGGTTTGTCGAGCATGAGCACGCGGTCCGCCTCGAGTGCCGCGGCGGCTAGGCCGGCCTCGCGCATGGTTTCCAGCGTGCGCAGGCCGAAGCAGGGCACATCGAAGCGAAAATCCTGGCGGGCCTTGACCGTTTTGACAAAAAGCGCACCGTCGGTCTTCAAGGTGCCGGCACGCCGCAGCATTGCATCGGTGCCTTCAAAGGCCTCGACGGCCAGCACCGTGCCCTTGCGCACCACACAGCCTTGGCCGATGTCAAGGCGGGCACATTCGCGGGCGATGTGGATGCCGTGATCCAGGTAATCCTGTTCGATGGGAAAACTGCGCCCCGTCATGCAGCCACCGGTGGCGAGGTGCTCGTCGAGAAACGCACGGGCGTCGAGTAGGGTGACGCCAATGGCTTCAATCTCAGTGGCAATGGCGCCGAAGATTGTCTCGGCGTTGCGGCGCTTGAGCCCGAGCAGGAGGCGGGTGGTTTTGAGGTCGGGATGCAGCCCCTTGAAAAGGCGACGCGGGGTGATCTGCCCCGCCATCAGGGCATAGCCGGCGCCAAAGTCACGGAGTGCCTTAAGCATGCGCCCAAGCTGGCCGACCAGGAGGATGCGGCGCTCTGGGTCGGGGAAAAGGGCCACAAGCTCAGGGTGGGTCTCCTCTTCGAAACCGATGAGACGGACCGGCAGGCCGGCGCGGCGCAGCGCTTGTGCGACCAGGAGGGGGTAAGCGCCCTGGCCGGCAATCAATGCAACGGGCTGACGGGGGTTGTAATCGGCGGGCAGGAAAGCGGACACGGTGGGCACAAGGGCAGCGTGGAGACGAGGCCGGACAGATTGAAGCCGGAAATTGCAGGCCAAAAGCCGCCCCCCTAGGAGGGGGCGGGGTGAAACCTTCGGGCCGGGATCAGGACTGGGCCCCGTAGTATTTCTTGTAACTGCGGTAGTAGCGATAGTTCGAGTAATACTCGATGCGTCGCGGGGAGAGCCCATTGAGCACAACCCCGAGGACTTCGTTCTTCGCGTTGCGCATGGCTTTGATATAAAGTCTGATGTGTTTGCGGTAGGCGCGATTGAAGCGGCACACGTATATGACTTCGTCGGTGCGCGCGGCGATCAACAGGCTGTCCGTCACGGCCCCGAGGGGAGGCGAATCCACCACGATGAGGTCATAGTGCTTTTTCAGCCGTTCAAGCAGGTGGCCGAAGGCGGGATTTTCCAGAATTTCCGTGGGGCTCTTCGAGCGTCCGCCGGAGCAGAGCAAGGAGAGATTTTCATCAATCTTGATGATGCCGAGTGAGGCATCACTGACGAGATCGCCCTCCAGCCCGGCCCCGGCCTCAAACCAAGTCATGAGGCCGGTGCTGTTTTGCTGCTGAAAGTGGCGGTGCAGCATTGGTCGCCGGAGATCGCAGTCGATCAGCAGGGTCTTGCGGCCGTGGCGCGCGAAACAGCCGGCGAGGTTACAGGAGATCAGCGTCTTGCCTTCGCCGGGGATGGTGCTGGTGACGAGGATTGATTTGGGGAAGTCGAGCTTGGACTGGATCTTCACCGAGCTGTAGACGCTAAGAAACGCCTCCACGCCGGGAGCCTGGGTCTCCGACAGCATGAGCGAGTAACGCTCAGTGTCCTTCATGCTCGAAAGATCAGGGATGATGCCGAGCAAATTGACTCCGATGAAGGATTCGACGTCCCATGCGCTCTTGATGCGGTCGTCAATGAAGCTGAGTCCGATAGCGACGCCGAAAAACACCAGCAGGCCGAGGCCGATGCAGGTGCGGATGATCTGCTGCAGGTTGGGGGCGTAGGGCGAACCGGGGATCTGGGCCCGGTCAAGCGGACGCACGGGAATTTTCTCCAGATACTTGGTGGTGTTGGTGTCGCTGAGGCGGCTGAGAATCTGCGTATAGTTGGACTTGGCCACGTCCGCATCGTTCTTCAGGCTGTCAAAATCCACGCGCAGGGCCCGCAGGTTGAGGGCCCCCTGCTCGTTCCGGGCATATTCCTGTTGAAGTTTAATCTCGTTCTGCCGCGCATCGTTGAGGCTGCCGGCGAGGTCGGCGATGGCGAGATTGATGGCTTTTTCCAGCTGTTCTTCAGTGATGGCAATGGCATTGCTGACATCGATCATCTTGGGATGACGCTCCAAGTAACGCTCGGCGAGGCGGGCCTGATCCTGCCTGAGCCCCGCCAGTTGGGACTTCAGCGAGGGCACGGTGCCGTGGGCGGCGAGCGAGGAGATCTCAAGCAGGTTTTGGCCGGACTGCTTGAAGGCATCGATCTGCGAGCTGAGGGTTTCCAGTTCCAGCCGCTTGAGCCGGGAGGCGGTGAGGGCGGAGTTGACGGAGCGCAGCCGGTCATCGATCAGACTCATGCTGCTGTCGAGCGAGACCAGATTGTGAGTCTGCATGTAGTCCTGCAGTTTCTGGGATTTTTGCTCTGACTCCTTGCGCAGTTGCTCCGCGCGCTCGCGCAGGTAGTCGACCGCGACCTCATTTTTGCCGCTAAGGTTGTCGAGCAGGTAACGGAGGAACTGGTCGACGTAGCGCTGCGCCACCAAGGCGGCCGCCGCGGGATCCTCATGGCGCGCCGTGACAACAATCATCAGGCTGTTGCGGACCGACTCGATGCTCACCGAACCAAGGGCGCCTGCCGGGGAAGGTGGCGGCGTGCCGGGATTTGCCTGCTTGAGGAAGGGGCGCTGCAGAATGGCAATCTCCTCGGGGGTGAAGGACTCGATGATCCGGGTTCGCAGCTGGCGGCTGTTGAGAATCTGGAGATAGGTATTGAGGTCGATGTCGGAGCGGATGGAGGCATCGACGACCCCTTGGGTGGTGACGATCGTCTCGGGCTTCTCAAATTGCATCGTGGCCGAGCTGGCAAACATCTTGGTTTCGCGTGCCTGCCAGTAGCCGACGCTGATGGCGACGAGCAGGGCCAGGGGCAACGCGATCCACAGGCGCTCCCGGATGATAATGTAATAGTCCCGCAGGTTGCGACGCTCGGCGATAGGCTCGTCCTTGTCGTGCTGCGGTTGGGGGGCGGGAGGTTTTCCTGAAAGTTCGGCCATGGGAAAAGGTTCGGCTCAGACTAGATCAAACGTTCGGGGACGTAGACGATGTCGCCGGGAAGCAGCACGAAGGCATCATCGGACGCCTTGGCCTTGTTCTTGCCCTTGATCAGGCTCTCCACATCCACCGTAAAGACCTGTTTGGTGCCATCGGGGTTGATGCGGGTGATGTTGACTGCGGTGCCCTTGGCGGTGTCGGTGAAACCATTGGCCTTGGTGACCAGCTCGATGACTGTCATCGTCTGCTCGATGGGGAGCACATAACGGCCCGGGCTTTTGATCTGCCCCTGAATGGAGACTTCTCGCGGGGCATAAACTTCTACCGTAATCGTGACTTGCGGGTTGCGCAGGTAACGGCCCTCGCGATAGGCTGTTTCCACGGTTGCCTGTGCTTCCGCAATGCTCAGGCCGACCACCTTGACCGATCCAAGCAATGGCAGGTTGATGGTGCCTTTCATGTCCACCCGTCCGATGATATCGAGATCCGGTTCCTGAAAGACGCCGATGCGGATGCTGTCGTTGGTGGCGATGCGATAAATGAGGGTCTTGCGCTGATTGGTGGTTGAGGCTGCGGGTGTCTGGGCGTGAAGACTGGCGGCTGCCAGGGCCAGGCAGACGACGGCCAGCAGGCAGGCTGGCGAAGGACAACGAGGCCAGAGGAACAAGTGGCGGAGATGGCTCATGCTCAGAATTGCGATGACAGGTTCAGATTAAGCGAGTTGCGGGTGAAATCGGAATAAGCCAGCGTGGACCAATTTTTGAAATAGGCATAGGTCAAGGCGATCTTGAAGTGGTCGTTCATGGTGTAGCCGGCGCCAACGTTCCAGGTCAGGAAGGTGTCCCTGCGGTCTGCGCCGGGCACGCCGAGGAAACGGTTGATGCCATAACCGGCCCCGGCAAACAGGGCGATTTTTGCGTTCATGGCATACTGCGCGTCAAGATTGGAGGAAAGTGAGTCAATATTGAGGTTGGTCGAAGTGGTGCTGAAGTCCTTGGCCACCTGGCCGGTGAGGCTGAAACGTTTGGAGAGATTCCAAGTGACGGCTGTGGCCGCGGTGATGGCTTGGTAGTCACCCTCCGTGGTGCCGCTGGGCTGACGAATCTGGTAACCAAAACGGACAGTGCCGTTCAATTTGGGCAGAACCTTGCCTGACACGCCGACAGTAAAGGCGTGATCGTCGAAGGTGGTCGAAGCGGAAGTGTCACCGTGGCGGTAGCGGTATCCGGCGAAAAGATCGCGTTCGGATGTGTAAACGTAGAACAGGTCGAGGCTGGCCGTGTAGGTCTTCAAATCCACCAGGGAGAGGTTGTTCATGTAATCCAACATGCTGTAGCCGAAGCTGCCAGACAGGGCATAGCGCTCAATCACGGGGTATTTGAAATTGAGGCCGGCATCGTAAAGCCAGGATTCGCTGCGCAGATTGGCGGCGCTGTCCGCCCGGTTCTGGCGGGCAGCCCCAAGGGTTAGCGCACCGGTGGTGCGGCCGGTCTGTTTGGAAAACTCAGTTCGAAACCGCGGGTTCAGCGAGTTCTCATTGGTATTGTCGACGAAGCGGGTGGCGTCGATGCCGGCGCTGCCGTTGACCGCAATGAGGCCGGCATGACGCTTGAACTCCAAGCCGAGTCCGGCGGTATAAAGGAAATCACCGCCGCTGGTGCTGTTGGCATAAATATTTGAATCCCAGGCGAAATTTGCGTTGGCGCTGACAAAAAGTTGGTTCTTCCCATCGTTCATGCTCACGAGCGCGTGGACCGGCGGACACACCAATAGGGCGGAAAGGAGTGCGGTCAGACCGAGGCGAAGCGATGGAAAGGGGGCCATGCGCGCAAAGAGGTTGGGGTTCAGTTGCTGCGCGGGATGGAGGCGGCGCTGACGGTCACTTCGGGCGCGACGGCTGGCGGGGTGACTTCGACTGCGACGATTTCGTTGGTATCGGCTTCCGCGTCAAACGCGGTGATTCTGTCGTCCGCGACCCCAGCCTTCTGTTCCTTGACGTCAAAATACACAGTTTTGCGGGCCAGGCAGGCCATGGAGACCTTTTCATCCAACGATCTAATCTCGCTGGCGGGGATGTTTTGAATGCGGATGACGCCAGCAGGGCTGATCAGGGCCTGCTGGCCCTGATTGAGCGTCTGGCCGCCGGCATCCCGGGAACCAGCCTGCACTGTGATGGCACCCTCGAGGAGTGATACCTTCGTTCCTTCGCTGGTAACATCGATCACAGACTTGCGGCCCTTGATGCGGACGGTGGCGTGGGGTGTATTGTAATTCATGCTGGAGCCGGCCACGGGTTTGCTCGTGCACAGGCTGACCGAGCCGCGGGAAAGAAAGGTCTCCGTCGTGGAGATCGAAGGCTCGATCTCCATGTCATTGCGGTTGGGCGTGAATGGCTCTTGGACAAACTTTTTTACTTCCAACCGCGTGGAGGGGTCGAAATAGATGCCAGTGCCATTGGACCAGACCATGGCATTGGTCGCCTCTTCCTTGGTTTCGATCACCGTTCCTTGGGCTGTATAGACGGATTTTTTGGTCATGTCGTCAATGGTTTCGCCGGTATCGATTTGGGAGATGCCGGATACATCAGCCACATAGAGCTTGCTGGTCGGATTTTTCTTGCGGCCTTGTGCTTCAAGACTGCCGGCACCCAGCAGGGTGATGAGGGTTGCGCAAATGAACACCCGAGTGACTGGCAGAAGAGTCGATGAAGGTTGCATGGTAGCGGGTTGATTCGAGGGTTGACTGTATTGGCCGATAAATAGGGATATAACCCTATACACGCAAGCGTTTATTTTGGCTACGACACAACGATATTCAGTATCTTTCTAGGCACAAATATAATGCGTTGCACGGATTTGCCAAGCAAATGAGGCGCCACCCTCTCATGGTTTTTGGCAACTTCAAAGGCGGCGTCCTGAGTGATTGATACGGGCAATAGTTGGTCTCCCCGGTGTTTCCCGTTAACTTGGAAAACGAGCTTTACCATCGTATTGACCAGCAGGTCAGCATCATAGACAGGCCAGCAACTCTCACTGACCGAGCCTGAACCGCCCAAGCGTGCCCACAGTTCCTCTGCAATGTGCGGGGCAAAGGGTGCGAGAACTTGGAGGAATGTCAGCAGGGTGCGCCGGCTGACCTGAGGTGTCTTTTGCACTGCATTCATGAAAATCATCATCTGCGCAATCGAAGTATTGAAGCGCAGGTCCTCGATGTCATCGCCGGTCTTCTTGATCGTCTCGTGCAGCAGTTTGATCAGTTCGGGAGGATCAGATTCCGTATCGGATATTTTGAGATTGGCACCTCCATCCTCCCCGAGGCATTCCCGCCAGACTTTTTGCAGGAACCGGTGGACCCCCTCGATGCCCTTCGGATTCCACGGTTTCATGGCCTCCAAAGGACCGAGGAACATCAGGTAGAGGCGGAGGGTGTCGGTGCCGTAGCTCTTGATGATATCGTCCGGATTGACGACATTGCCGCGGCTCTTCGACATCGTGACCCCGTCCTCACCGAGGATGATGCCGTGATGAAAGAGTTTCTTGAACGGCTCGGCCTGCGGCACGACGCCTAAGTCGTAGAGCACCTTGTGCCAGAAGCGGGCGTAGAGCAGATGAAGGACGGCATGCTCGGATCCGCCGACGTAAAGGTCCGGCACATCCCAATACTGCAACGCTGCCTGGCTGGCGAGGGCGTTGGGATTTTGCGGATCGAGGAACCGCAGGTAATACCAGCATGAACCCGCCCACTGCGGCATGGTGTTGGTCTCGCGACGGGCGCGCAGCCATGCGGCGCCAGCGGGTCGCGGCTGCGAGGCGGGGATGGCGGCGCCATTTTCCGCGTTGAACCAGATCTCCAGCCACTCCGTGACGTTGGCGAGCGGACTCTCGCCCGTGCCGCTGGGCAAATACGACTGCACATCCGGCAACACCAGCGGCAGCGCCATCTCCGGGAGCGGCAGCGCGCAATGGGTGACGCCGCCTTCGACATACGTGACGGGTGCCGCGGGCAGGTCCGGCCGGAGTGCGGCGGCCTGCCGGTAATCAACCTCGCTGACCCAGACAATCGGGAATGGTTCGCCCCAGTAGCGTTGGCGTGAAAAAAGCCAGTCGCGGAGCTTGTAGTTGATCCGGTGCGTGCCGGCCTGTTTTGCTTCGAGCCAGGCAATGGTCCTGGCCTTGGCTGCGGCGACGTGCAGGCCGTTGAGCGAAAGATCGCCATGGGCACTGTTGATCGCCGGTCCGTCCCCGGTGTAGGCGTCGCCCGTGAAATCGGCCGGCGGCTGCACCGTGCGGAGGATCGGCAAGGCGTAGAGTTTGGCAAATTCCCAGTCGCGTTCATCCTGTGCGGGCACCGCCATGATCGCGCCGGTGCCGTAGCCCATCAGCACATAGTCGGCGATCCAAACGGGCACGCGCGCTCCGTTGACGGGGTTGATTGCATAACTGCCCGTGAAGACGCCGGACTTCTCCTTGGCAGCCTCAGACATGCGCTCCACATCGCTCTTGGCCGCGGTGGCTTTGCGGTAGGATTCGACCGCTGAGTGTTGCGCGTCCTTGGTCAGTGCCGGCACGAGTGGGTGTTCGGGGGCCAGCACCATATAAGTGCAACCGAAGAGCGTGTCGGGCCTTGTCGTAAAGATGTTCAGATCGCCCAGCGCGGCCGCCTCGAGTTTGAACCGCACTTCCGCGCCTTCGCTGCGGCCGATCCAGGCTTCCTGCATGCGCTTGGTGGAGTCAGGCCAGTCCACCTCCTTGAGTCCATCGAGCAGTTGCTCGGCATAAGCCGTGATGCGGAGGACCCATTGGCGCAGGTTGCGGCGTTCGACGGGAAAGCCGCCGACTTCCGATTTGCCATCGATGACCTCTTCATTGGCCAGGACAGTGCACAGCTCGGGGCACCACCACACCGGGCGCTCATCCACATAGGCGAGCCCCTTTTTGAAAAGCTGGAGAAAAATCCACTGTGTCCACCGAAAATACTTCGGATCGGTCGTATCGACTTCACGCTCCCATTCATAGGAGAAGCCGAGCGCCCTGATCTGGCGGCGATAATTCACGATATTGTTTTGAGTGTTTGAGGCCGGATGGGTGCCGGTCTTGACCGCGTGTTGTTCGGCGGGCAGGCCAAAAGCATCCCAACCTATCGGATGGAGCACGTTGAAGCCGCGGGCGCGCTTGTAACGGGCAAGGATGTCGGTCCCGGTATAGCCTTCGGCGTGGCCGACATGCAGACCTGCGCCTGAAGGGTAGGGGAACATGTCCAGCACATAGAATTTTGGCTTGGTCGAGCTTTTCTCTGCCCGGAAAGCATGTTTTTCCTGCCAGAAAGTTTGCCAGTGCGGCTCGATCTGACGAAAGTCGTAGTCTTTGCAATGAGTAGCCATCGTTTGAATCCGACGACAGTGAAGTTTTCGACCCCCCGGTCAATCATGCTCAGCGCGCTGTTGTGTCTTGTGGCCTCCGCCCCGGCCGGGGCCGCCATGAAACGAGGCTTCAACCAGCTGCTCGATGCGGTGGTGCGCATCGATGTGCGCGAGGTGGAATTTGATTCCGGCACGAAACGGTTCAGTGCCAGCATTGGCTCCGGCGTGATCCTCACGGCCGACGGCCTGGTGCTCACGAACGCCCATGTCGCCAGCCCCAACGCGGTCGAGATCAACGTGACCCTCGCCAATCTGGAACGGGTGGGCGCACGCCTGATCGGCTGGGACCATTGGACCGATCTGGCCGTGCTGCAACTTGACGCTGCGGAGGTCAGCCGGCGAAAACTGGATTTTGCCCACGCTGACTTTGGCGACAGCAGCCGGCTCTACCCCGGTCAGACAGTGTATGCGGTCGGCACGCCGCACGGGCTGACGCGCACGGTCACGCGCGGCATCATCTCCAACCCCCGGCGATATTTCGAGGATGCGCAGGGGGTGCGCGGCTATGAAACGGGCTCTTTCAACACGTGGCTGCAAACCGATGCGGCGGTCAATCCCGGCAATTCCGGCGGCCCGTTGATCACGGAGGAGGGGGCTGTCATCGGCATCAATTCGCGGAGCTATCTTGGTGCCGACAACCTCAGCTTCGCCATTCCCGCCGCGGTGGCCCGCCAAATCATGGCCGGGCTGGTTCGCGACGGCCGGATCACCCGCAGCTACATCGGACTGGTGCCCGGTGCGCTGCTGGATCTGGAAAATTTCTACGCCCTGAAACTCAACACCGGCATGCTCATCAACAGTGTGGACACCGGTTCTCCTGCGGCGCGGGCGGGATTGCGCGGCGGGGACATCCTGCTGGCCATCGACGGTCACAAAGTGGACGGGCGGTTCCCCGAACAACTGCCGGCGATCCAGAACCTCATCGCCAGCCAGCCCGTGGGCTCCACGCTCAGGCTCACGGTCAAGCTGGGGGCCGAGACCAGGGATTGCACCGTGACCACGGAGCAGCTCGAGAGCCGGGTGGGCGAACCCTGGGCCTTTGAAAAATGGGGTCTGAGCGTGCGTTCCGTCTCTCGCACCTACGCACGCGAGAACCAGCTCGACTCGGCGGACGGCCTGATCGTGCTCGGCGTGCAACCCGGGTTTCCCTCTGCCATCGCCGGCCTGGCCCGGGGTGACATTATCACCAAACTCAACGGCCGGCCGGTCATCTCGCTGGAGGTGGCGAAACAAATCCACACCGAATACGAGAACAAGCCTGAGCCGACTTTGGTTGAAACCATTCGCAATCACCGCGTATCCCTCTACATCCTGAAGCCATGATGCGTCTCCTCCTATTGCTCCTTGCGTTGGTGCCGGCCGGATCCGCTGCGATGCGGGCGGCGGAACCACAGGCGTTGTGGACCGAGCGGGTGAAGTGTGTGGTTGCCGTGGAATTTTTCACCGAAACCGAGCTGGACCGCCGTCCCACCGAGGTGTTCGGAGTGGTGGCCGATGAGGCCGGCACGATCATCTTCCCGGCCATGGCGGTGAGCAACCGTGTGACCGCCGACCAACTTAAGGTCTTCCGCGTCTATCTGCCGGGTGCGCCCGTGACGGAATACTACGCCGCAGAATATCTCGGGCCGGATGAATTCACCGGCTGGCATTTCATCCGGGTGGAGGTGAAGGCCCGCGCGCACCTGGTGCCCATCACGCGCTATGCCACGCCGGGCAACCCGGTGCCGGCGATCGCCGAGGAGCTTTGGGGCATCGGCCTGCGCAAAAAGGACGAAGACTTCGCGCCCTTTTTCCTGAGCAGCCGCGTCGCCATTATCCAACAGCTGCCGCAACGCACCGCGGTGCTCGCGCAGGATGTGGCGGGGCAGGGCATGCCTGTGTTCAACCGCGCGGGCGGTTTTGTGGGCCTCACCGTCGGCGGCTTTGGCCAGACTTTCATGCAATTCTCCACCCGCGACCGGGGTGGCCTGCCGGTCATGATGATCAACCCGGATGAATCCAGCGCGGTGCTGTTGGCCGAGGAAATCCTCCCCCATCTCGGGCGGATCCCCCAAAACACCGCGGGCCGGCCGCTGGCCTGGCTGGGGGCCAACGGTCTGCAGCCCCTCGATCCCGAGGTGGCCGCCTTCATGAAACTCGACGCACAGGCGGGACTGGTGGTGAGCGAGGTGCTGGAGGACAGCCCGGCGGAAAAGGCGGGACTCCGGGAGCGTGACATCATCCTGACCTTGGATGGCCGGCCCTTGCCCCTCTACAAACCCGACCGGGTGGTCGCAGCGCATTTGGACCGCGAGATTGACCGGCACCGGCCGGGTGACCTGATCAAACTCGGGGTATTGCGTGGTGAACAAAAGCTGGAGATTACCGCCACTTTGTAGGATGCGCCGCTGCTGCCGCGGGAAGCGGACCGTCGCTATTTCGACTACATCGGGCTGACCGTGCGTGCGTTCACCTACGCCGATGGAGTCATGCGCCGGGCCCGGCTGGCTGACCACCGGGGCGTCATTGCCCATTTTGTGAAAACCAACGCCCCGGTCAGTGTCGCCGGCCTGCGGCTGGATGACTGGATCAAGGAAATTGATGGCATTGCGATCATCAACTATGCCGCCGCCATCGGCAAACTTGCAGAAATCGAGGCCGATCGTGCCCGCAGTGAATTTGTTCTGCTCGTGGATCGGGCCGGCGAGACGGCTGTATTGCGCGTAAAACTCAAATAACCATTCCATGTTCACCGGCAGCATTGCAGCAAATGGCGGGGTGGGGGTGATTTCCACGAGAGATCGCGGCCCCATCAGGCGGCGGTCGCCCTATCGGGCCCACGGGCAGTCTTGCCGCCGGGGCTGATTCCTCCCATGCGCACGGCGCTAATTGCCATCACGGAAGAATTGCAACGGCTCAAAGCTGCCGGCGTGAGTTCTGTGGCTGTTTCAGAGGAAGGCCTGCAGCGCCTGCGCGCCCATGCCCAGGTGCGACGAGCGATTGCGGACGGCACGACGGGCAGTCTGCCCAGCGCGACTGGCCTCCGTTCTGAACCAGTCGCGGCGCCAGCAAAAAGCCCCACGGTTGCCCCCGGGGCCCTGCCATTGCCGGCTGCGCCCAGGATCGTCCTGCCGGCGGGGGACAAGGCCGCACGCTGGCAGGCGCTGCGCGCGATTGTGCTAAACGATGCGGTCTGCCAGGCCCACGTGCGCCTGGGCAAGCAGGTGGTTTTTGGGGTGGGCAACATCGATGCCAGCATCATGTTTATAGGGGAGGCGCCGGGAGCGGAGGAGGAAGTGCAGGGCGAGCCCTTTGTCGGTCCTGCCGGACAATTGCTGACCAAGATGATCCAGGGCATGGGCTTGAAACGCAGTGAGGTCTACATTGGCAATATCATGAACTGGCGGCCCGAATTGCCGGGCGGTGACGGTTTCGGCCAGGTTGGAAACCGGCCGCCGACCGAGGCGGAGATGGGCTACTGTCTGCCCTATCTGCGCGCCCAAATTGAATTGGTTAACCCCGTGCTACTCGTGGCGCTGGGCAAGACGGCGGCCGAGGGATTGCTCGGATTCCGCAGTTTCAAGACCTTGGGAGAAGTGCGTGGCCGCTGGCATGAGTTTGCCGGCCGGCCATTGATGGTGACCTACCACCCCAGCTACATTTTGCGCGAACCCACGAACCGGAAAAAGCGCATGATCTGGGAAGACCTGTTGCTGGTCATGGAACGCGCCGGCCTGCCGGTCACGGACAAGCAGCGCGGCTTTTTCCAGGAGAAATGACCGCGCGCTTTACGCGCTCCGGATGATTTCCTCGAGGCCGGCTTTGGCGCGGGCAAATTCCTGTCGGATGGTCCCGATCATTTCTACGACGGCCGTCAATCCCTCCTTGCGCGAGTGCATCTCCAGTTTTTCGGCGGCATCGCGCAGGAGCATCGCCCCCATATTGGAGGCGCTGCCCTTGATGCTATGGGCGGCGCGCGTGAAACGGCTGGGGTCGGCCGCCGCGAGGCTTTCTTCCAGATCCACAATGCGTTGGGGGGTGTCCTCCAGGAAAATTAGCGTCAGCTCCCGCAGAAATTCGTCGTTGTCCCCGGGATTGAGGCTGCGGAGATTCTCAATGGCTTGCGGATCAATGACGGGCATTTGCGGCATGGGGGAGGGAATTAAGTGCCGGTTGAATCTGGCTTGGGCGGCAATTTGCCGGATTCGCGCGCCGTGGCAAGTTTCCTGTGCAGGCCGGGCGACCCAACGAGGTGCCAGATCATACATTAGTAGATCCTAATGCGTTGATATTGCACTTGTGAAACCACCCGCGGTCTGTCTGTTTGCCCCATCAACCATGGCTAACTCATTTGTTTTCTCCTCCGAGTCGGTGGGCGAGGGCCACCCGGACAAGGTGGCCGACCTGATTTCGGACAGCGTGCTGGATGCCTGCCTGGCACAGGACCGGCACAGCCGGGTGGCTTGCGAGACCATGGTCAAATCCAACCTGGTCATCCTCGCCGGCGAGATCACCACGCGGGCCAAGCTCAACTACGAGGCGATCGTGCGCGATGCCATTCGCGCCATTGGCTATGTCAACATCGACGACGTGTTCCATGCCGACACCGTTTTCATCAACAACTACCTCACCCGCCAGTCGCCGGACATCGCCCAGGGCGTGGATGCCGTGAAGGTGACGGGAAAGAAGAAGGCCGAGCAGGGCGCGGGTGATCAAGGGTTGATGTTTGGTTATGCCTGCAACGAGACGCCCGAACTGATGCCGACCCCGGTGATGTTCGCCCACCGTCTGGGTCGTTTGCTGACCAAGATCCGCAAATCCGGCAAAGCCCCGTGGCTCCGGCCTGACGCGAAGTCGCAGGTGTCAATCCGCTATGAAAACGACCGGCCCGTGGAAGTCGTGAACATCGTGATCTCGACCCAGCACACCCCCGAAGTCTCCCACACCCAGATCGAGAACTATCTCATCGAGCACGTCATCAAGCAGGTCATTCCGGCCCCGATGCTGACGAAGAAGACCCAGTTCCTCATCAATCCCACCGGTCGCTTCGTCATCGGCGGACCGCATGGCGATTCCGGCCTCACTGGTCGCAAGATCATTGTCGACACCTACGGCGGCTGGGGCCGCCACGGCGGCGGGGCCTTCTCCGGCAAGGATCCGTCCAAGGTCGACCGTTCGGCCGCCTACATGGCCCGCTGGGTCGCGAAGAACATCGTGGCGTCCGGTCTCGCTGACCTGGCTGAACTCCAGGTGGCCTACGCCATCGGCTATCCCGATCCCGTCAGCGTCTACGTAGACACGATGGGCACGGGTAAAATCTCCGATGAGAAAATCGCCCGGGCGGTCACCAAGGTCTTCGGCTTCAAGCCCGCCCAGATCATCAGCCAGCTCGACCTGCTGCGCCCGATTTACCGCCGGACCACCAACTACGGCCATTTCGGCAAGGCCGGCCTGCCGTGGGAACTGACCAACAAGGTCGCCGCCCTCCGCGCCGCCGTCAAGTAACCGACCCAACGCTCAATCTGCTCCCGATATGTTTACCAACACCACTGCCGGCACCACCCATTGCAAGGTCAAGGATCTCACCTTGGCCGATTGGGGCCGAAAGGAAATCTCCATCGCCGAACACGAAATGCCCGGCCTCATGTCCGTGCGCCGGAAATTCGGTCCCGCGAAGCCACTCGTCGGCGTCCGTGTCACCGGCTCGCTGCACATGACGATCCAGACCGCCGTGCTCATCGAGACGCTGAAGGAATTGGGCGCTGATGTGCGCTGGTGCTCCTGCAACATCTTCTCCACGCAGGATCACGCCGCGGCGGCCATCGCCAAATCCGGCACGCCGGTCTTTGCCTGGAAGGGCGAGACCCTCGAGGAATACTGGGACCTGACCCTGCAGGCCATCGCCTTCCCGGGCGGCAAGGGCCCGCAGCTCGTTGTCGACGACGGCGGCGATGTCACGCTGCTCATTCACAAGGGCTGCGAACTCGAGGAGGGCAGCAACTGGGTCAACACCCCGTCCACCTCCCACGAGGAGCAGGTCATCAAGAACGTCCTCAAGCGCGTCCATCAGGAGGACCCGCTCCGCTGGACGACCATCGCCAAGGAATGGCGCGGCGTTTCCGAGGAGACCACCACCGGCGTGCACCGCCTCTACCAGATGCTGGAGCGGGGCAAGCTCCGCGTGCCCGCCATCAACGTCAACGACTCGGTCACCAAGTCCAAGTTCGACAATTTATACGGCTGTCGCGAGTCGCTGGCCGACGGCCTCAAGCGCGCCACCGATGTCATGATCGCCGGCAAGGTCGCCTGTGTCTGTGGTTATGGCGACGTTGGCAAAGGCTCGGCCTTTTCGCTCAAGGGATTTGGAGCCCGGGTCATCGTCACCGAGATCGACCCGATCAATGCTCTCCAGGCCAGCATGGAAGGTTTCGAGGTCAACACCATCGAGTCCACCCTCGGCAAGGCCGACATCTACGTCACCACGACCGGCAACAAGGACATCATCACGCTCGAGCACATGCGGCGGATGAAGGACCAGGCCATCGTCTGCAACATCGGCCACTTCGACAACGAGATCCAAGTCGACCGCCTGAATGCCTCCGATGCCCGGCGCACCAACATCAAGCCGCAATACGACCTGTATACGTTTCCGCAGGGGAACAGCATCTATATGCTGGCGGAGGGCCGGCTCGTGAACCTCGGTTGCGCCACCGGCCACCCGTCGTTCGTCATGTCGAACAGCTTTACCAACCAGACCTTGGCGGCCCTTGATCTCTGGAAGAACAAGGACAGCTACAAGGTCGGCGTCTACCGCCTGCCGAAGCACCTCGACGAGGAGGTGGCACGCCTCCATCTCGAGAAAATCGGCGCCAAGCTGACCGTGCTCACGAAAGAGCAGGCGGCTTATCTTGGCGTGCCGGTCGAGGGCCCCTACAAGTCGGACCATTACCGCTACTGAGCCGGGTTCGAACGCAAGGCCCTGAAGGTATCGACTGGAGCATTTGCGGTTTAATACCAATCGCCCAAGAGAAGTGGACTATAGAAAATCGTAGGGCTGCACC
>CAJBES010000033.1 GCA_903952145.1 uncultured Opitutaceae bacterium
GGCGCGGCAAACGCTGGCGAAGGCCGCGGGTGAGACGGAGGCGCTCCGGGCCCTTTTCACCGTCGTCAATTTGCAGCGCCGCCGCGGCGATTACCTGGCGGGACTGGCGGGAGCCCGCGACGGTCTGGCCCGGGCCCGGCAGCTCGGGGACCTGCGCCTGCAGATCGATTTTCTCTATCTGCTCGGGCGCATTCATTGGAATCTGACGGACTACCCGCATTCGTTGGAGAGCCATCTGGCGGAACTGCGGCTCAGCGAGCAACTCGGGGATCCCTCGGTCCTGGCGCGCACGCACGGCGGCCTCGGGCTGACCTACCATCACTATGGTCGCAACGAAGACGCCTTGCATCATTTTCAACGCGGTCTCGGCTTCGCAGAACAGGCCAAGGACGACCGCATGCGCGCCAGCATCCTGAACAGCCTCGGCAACTATTACTTCGGCGAGCGGGACTACGCCCAGGCCGCCACCAGGCACGAGCAGGCGCTCAAGCTGCGCGAGCGTTTTGGCAACCGGCGCGCCGTGGCGGAGTCGCTCACGAATCTCGGCCTCATTGCCGACGCCCGGGGCGACACCGGCCGTGCGCTCGACTACCTCCAGCGGGCGCTGCAGACGTTTGAGGCGCTGAAATACCGGCGCTACATTGCCAACACCCACCGGCGGCTGGCGCTGGTGCTGCGCAAGGCCGGCCGGACGGACGAGGCGCTGGCCCATCTCCGGACCGCCCGGCAGCTGGCCGACAGCCTGAACAGTGCCGAAGTGCTGGCGGACCTCTATCAGGAGTTTGCGCTGACCCACGAGGCCCGGGGCGAGTTGGCCGTGGCGCTGGACTATGAACGCAAACTGGCGGTGGTCCGTGAGGACATGCGCAGCGAACGGGACCGCGAGCTGGTCGCCGAGTTGCGCGCCCGCTACCGGGCGGAACAACGCGAACTGGAAATCACCCTGCTGAAGCGCGAACAGGAACTGCAACAGACTGAGATCCGCCGCCGCCGCTTCCACAGCCTCGCACTGGGGGTTGGATTGGTCGGCGGTGTCACCCTGCTGGGCATTGTGATCTTTGTGCAACTGGCCCGGTTGCGCGCCGAGCGCCGGATGCGTGCGGCCACCGAGCATGCGCGGGAGCGGGCGGAGTCGGCGGAGCGACTGAAATCGCGCCTGCTCCAAATGGCGTCGCACGACCTCAAGGTGCCGCTCACCTCGCTCAACGCGACGGCCGCGCTCATCGGCGCCTCGCCGGGAACGACGCCCGGGGTGCAGCGGCTGGCCGCCGGCATCCAGGCGGACACAGCCCGCATGCGCAGCCTCGTGCGCGATTTTATCGACGCCGCAGCGCGGGAAGACGGCAACCTGCAATTGCACACTGCGGAGCTCGATTTCAGCGCGCTGGTGGCGCAGGCCGTCGATCACCTGCAACCGGTGGCGGCGCAAAAATTGCAGCGGCTGGTCTGCCCGCCGGCAACCCCGCCTTTGCCGCGGGTGCTGGCGGATGCCGACCGCCTGCGGCAGGTCTTTGACAATCTCATCGGCAATGCCCTGAAGTTCACGCCTCACGGCGGGGAGATTATCATCGCCTTTGGGGTGGCTGGAACCTGGGCCTATGCCGAAGTGCGCGACAGCGGCCCGGGTTTCGGTCCGGCGGATTTCGCCCGGATCTTCGCACCCGGCGAATCGCTTTCCGCGCAACCGACGGGCGAGGAGGATTCCACCGGGCTGGGCCTGTTCATCGCCCGCGAGTTGCTCACCCTGCAGGGTGGCCGGCTGGAGGTGCAGTCCAAGCCCGGGGCTGGCGCGGTTTTCCGCGTGCTGCTGCCCGTGGCGGTACCGGCCTGAGCCGCTCAGCCGAGACCGTTGCGCAGGCACCACCGCACCAGCGTTGGCACATCGTGCAGACCGAGTTTTGCGAGGATGCGGGCGCGATGTTTCTCCACCGTGCGCGTGCTGAGGCCGAGGCGGTCGGCGACCTCCTTCGAGACGAGCCCCCGCGCCACCAGCCGCACCACCTCGCGTTCCCGTTCCGAGAGCGCATCGGCCCCCAGGCGGGGCAGGGTGGGCTCGCCGGAGAGTGAGGGCACGGGCGGCGGCACGGTGGCGGAGAAAAACAGGCCGCCCTCCAACACGCATTGCACGGCCCGCTCGATCTGTTCATGGGGCGAGTTCTTGTCGACAAAGCCCGCCACGCCCAGGGAGAGGAGTTCGGCGGGCAGGCCCGCCTCCGGGTAGGCGGTCAGCACGACGACCTGCATTTTCAGTTCACGCCGGCGGAGCTCGCGGATGATTTCGCGTCCGTCCGTGGTGCGCAGGTGGAGGTCCACGATCAACAGGTCCGGTGGCGTCGCGAGGCAGGCGGCGAGCGCCTCGCGACCGTCGGCGAAATCGCGCAGCTCCGCCGGGTGGAACCGCCGTTGCAGGGTTTCCTTCAGCAGTGCGCGGAACGTCGCCGTGTCATCCACGAGCACGATGCGCAGACCGGAATGGGGGTGGGTGGGGGCGGGCATGGATGACACGGACAGGACATGACAATCACCGGCCGGTGGCCAGCCTGCATCTTTTGATGGCGTAGAACTACGCCAACCTGCCGGCTTGCTTGCAGGTGCGCCCCTGCACTTGCTCGCGGCGGGCCTACCCCATCAGCCCGATTGTCCGCCGGGGCTGGTTCAGGCCGCACCGGAACGGATATTGTCAAACTAGCCATACCATCATCACACCATGATCAAGACACTGCCAAACCGGGCCGCTTGCGGCCTCCTCGTGCTGCTTGCCTCCACCGGCTGGGCTCAGACCGCTCCCACGACCGCCGTTCCCACCGAAGCGACCACCACCGATGTGCTGGTCAAACTCGAGACCTACACGGTCACCGGTTCCAACATCAAGCGGCTTGATTTCGAGAAAACCCTCCCCGTGACCGTGCTGGATACCGAGCAGATGGAATTCCGCGACGCCTCCCAGGCTTCCGATCTGCTTACGTCACTCCCGCAGGTTACCGGCTTGCCAGGCAATGAGACCGCGACTCTCGGGGCCACGGCCCGCGGCGACAATGCCACGGTCTCCCTACGCGGGGTCGCCTCCAGCAACACCCTGATTTTGCTCAATGGCCGCCGTCTGCCCTATCATCCGATCAGCCAGTCCGAAGCCGGCGTGCCCACCCTCTCGACCAACGTCAACCAGCTCCCCAACCGCGGGCTCGACCGCGTGGATGTGCTCCGCGACGGTTCCTCATCCATTTATGGTTCTGATGCCGTGGCCGGGGTCATCAATTACATGACCCGCCGCGATTTTCGCGGCACCGAGCTCGCCTTGCGCTTCGGTGAAACCCGCTACGGCGACGGCCAGGAATTCCGGGCCACACTCACCCACGGTCTGGACTTTGCCAATGGGCGCGGCCACGCGATGATTGTGGCCGATCTTTACACGCGGGCGGCGATGTATGCGCGGGACCGCGATTTTGCGGCCGAGGCCGACCTGAGCTACCGGGCGCCGGCCCCATGGAATGTCTCCACCAGCACGACGTTCAACGCCCGTTCCGCCACGACCGAATTTGGCAACTATAGCACCGGCACGGTGAATTCCAGCGGCGTCTTCACCGCGAGCCGTCCCACGGGCGTGCCGTCCACGCTGGTCTCCTCGGCGGGCACTTTCTACCTTGTGCCCACCACCACCGGGGTCGGCTTCCAGACCACGTCACCCAGCCGGAGCGGCATCACCCACGACTACTACTGGAACAACAACGCCTACCGTGTCATCCAGCCGAAGTCCGAGCGCACCAACCTCTACGCCAATGCCGATTATGAATTGAATTCGGCCGTCACCCTTTTTGGCGAATTTAGTTTCTACCAATCCGATTCGCTCACCTATCGGGAGCCCGACGGCATCACCGCCTCAACGGATGGCGATATCATCGTCCCCGCGACCAATCCTTATAACCCCTTCGGCACCCGCTTCTGGTCCACGACCGGCACGGCCAATGTCGACGGCACCCCGCGCCTCACCGGCACGCCCGCGGCGGTTCGGATCACCAACAAGCGCCTCACGGACCTTGCCACCCGCACCGCCACCGTGACCAATGACATCTGGCGCGGCGTTGTCGGTGCCCGGGGCAAACTTTCCGGCACCTGGACGTGGGAATCCGCCGCCCTCTATGGTGAGTCCCGTGTCACCGACGACGAGGCCGGGCCCAGCCGGAAAAGTCTGCTCCAAAATGCCATCAACCAGAACGATCCGGCGCTGGCCTTCAATCCCTTCACCCGTACCTTTGCAGTGCAGGGCGGCGCGCTGGTGGTCACCGGACCCTATGTGAATCCCGAGAGCGTCCAGTCCGTCTTCCGCTCCCGTTACATCCGCCAGGGCATCACGAAACTCGGCAGCGTAGACATTCGGGCCACGGGCGACGTGGTGGCCCTTTGGGGCGGCAACACCCTCGGCGCAGCGGTTGGCGCCGAGTATCGGCGCGAAGTGTATGACGACTTCCGTCCGCCCTATGCCGGTCTGAACCCGGCGGGTTCCGGCCTCGCCACGGACACGAACGATTTCCTCGGTTTCTCCCCCAACAGTGACACCCACGGCCAGCGTCATGTCACGGCCGGCTATGCTGAAGCCGTGGTGCCGTTGGTCGGCAACAGCTTCAAGTTGCCGCTTGTGCACTCGCTGGAATTAACCGCGGCCGTCCGCCTCGAGGACTACACTGACTTTGGCAAGACCACCAAACCCAAGGCCGGCCTCAACTGGCGTCCGGTTCCCTGGGCCATGGTCCGGGCCTCCTATAACGAAGGCTTCCATGCCCCGAATCTCGCCCAACTCTTCAGCGGCACCCTGATCCGCACCGCCACTGGCAGCACCGATACCTACCGCAGCACAGTCACCGGACTGACCACCGACGGACCATCCAACCGCCGCAGCGTCGCCTCGGGCAACCTGGACCTGCAGCCCGAGGAATCCAAGGGCAAGTCTGCCGGGCTGGTCGTCGAAGTCCCGGTCATCAAGGGGCTCGCTTTCTCCGCTGACTACTGGGAAATCAGCCAAACCAATGTCATCGCCTCCTCGGGCTCTATCGCCGACGACACGCAGGCCCTGCTGGCCGCCACGCAGGCCGCTCTCGGCTCAGGGCAGAATATCAGCGCCATCGACCTTGGTTCAGGCACGGCAGCCTACAAGGGCGACCCTTCGGTCGTGCGTCTGGCGGTGACCCAGGCGGACCGCGACTTTTTCACCGCCTACAATGCGTCGCGCCCCTCTGGCAATCAGCGGGCGGTCGTGGGGGCCATCGACATCCTCCGGACCTCTTACTTCAACCGGGCCTCCCAGTTTGTGAACGGCTTTGATTTCGACCTGAACTACCGTTTCCCGCGCTCCACCTTTGGCAATTTCATCATGAGCACCAACTGGAGCTATCTGAACGATTTCCATGCCTACGATGCTGCGGGCGCCACGCGCACCGACCTGCGCCGGACCAATTCCGCCGCAGTCGGCGGGGCTTCACCCGAGTGGCGTGGCACGGTCGCCCTGAGTTGGAAACGCCAGGCGTGGGGCGCCGGCGTCTCCGCCTACTACCTCGGCAATTACACCGACAGCGGCGCAACCACCACCCAGACGACTTACGAGTCGCTTGGCTCCCCCGGTTACATTGCGCCTGTTTTCACCAACGGGGGCTACGTCTACCGCTACGTGGTGCAGGATTCCATCAGCTACAACGCCTACGTCTCGTATCGCTTCAAATCCAAGAGCAGGTGGATCGGGGACACCTCTGTCCGCTTCGGCGTGGTCAATGTGCTCGATGAGGTGCCGCCGCTCTCCAGTGACTCCCGTGGGTATGACCCGGCCGTCTATAATCTCATGGCCCGCGGCCGGGCCTGGTCCTTCCAGCTGACCCGTCGTCTCTGAGGGTCGCGGGCACGCCTGCAACCGGCGTTGTCGCACCCACCGGCCCGCCGGGCGGTGGTCCGATGGCGCCACTGCGGGTGGCCGTTCACCATATTCCCATGCTAGATTCTCCATCGGATAGTTTCCGCCCCCCAGCCGGGACCAAGGGCAGCCGGCGCCTGCTTGCCATCTGCCTGCTGGTCGTGGTGCTGGCCAGTCTGCTCGCCGCGCTGATCCAGAGTTCCTGGGGACGGGTGCAGGTCGTGGACCTCAAAATCCCGACGCAAAACGGGCAGTGGTTGGTGGCGGACCTCTTCCGGCCGAAGACGGCGACCAGCGACCAGCCGGCCCCGCTGGTGGTCGTGGTGCCGGGTTTCCAGCGTTCGAAGGAAACCCTGGCCAATATCTCCCTCGAACTCGCCCGCCGCGGGATCGTGGTGATTGCCATCGATCCCTACGCCCAGGGTGGATCGAGCTCCTCAACCAGCCCGCAGTCGGCGACCACGGAGGGCTACGGATTGTTTGCCGTGGTGGATTATGCCGCCGACACGGGCAACCTGAACTACATTGACAAGACGCGGATCGGGGCCACGGGGCATTCTGCGGGCGGCAATGCCGCGCTCCAAGGCGCCAGTTACTTTGGGCAGGAAGCCGCGAAAGCCGGCCGCCCCAGCAAACTCCAGTCCGTCTTTGTTTCCGGCTATGCACTTTCCCTGACGAAGCGGGTATTGCAGCACGTCCGCTCCAACGTCGCGGTCAGCTATGCTTTTCACGATGAGGGGGCCTACCGCAACGAATTGAAAAATGGCGACATGCGCCGGGCCCCCGAGGCCCTGCGGCTGGTCAATGCAGCTCCCGGTCGCGAGGGCCCACCCCTGCAGGAAGTGGAGATTGGCCGTTACTATGGCGAAGTGGCTGCACGCAATCTCCGGGTGGTGCACAACGAGCGCTTGTTGCATCCCTTTCAGCCTTACAGCACCGCAGCGACCGCGAACCAGATTGAATACTTCGAGAAGGTCTTCGGCCTCGCGGGCGGCATCCCCGGTCAAAATCAGGTTTGGTTCTGGAAGGAATTGCTCACGTTCACCTCGCTTGTGGCGGCATTCATCGCCCTGGTGCCGCTGGCGCAGCTCCTGCTGGCGAACATTCCTTATTTCCAAATGTTGGTGCATCCGCTCCCGGCCCCGCAGCCACCGCCGCGGGGTCGGGGCCGGATCGTGTTCTGGGGTCTTTTTGCGGCCGGGGCCCTGATCGCGTGCTTTACCTATATCCCCATGACGGAGTTGTCGCAAAAACTGTTCGTGACGGCGTCCGGCCGGGAGCAGACGTGGTTCTTTCCCCAGCGGATGAACAACGGGGTAATGCTCTGGGCGATCTGCAACGGGCTCGTGAGCTTCCTGCTGTTCCTTCTGGGCTGTCGCTGGCTCGGTCGGCAACGCGGCATCGGGTCGGCCATGTGGGGAGCAGAAACCAACCGGCGTGAACTGGCGCGGACCGGCCTGCTCGCGCTGACTCTTTTCCTCTGTTTCTTTCTCCTGCTCTTCACCGTCTACTATTTCCTGCACGTTGATTACCGCTTTGTTTTTATCGGGGTGCGCCCCTTCCAACCGGTGCACCTGATCCTGCTGCTGATGTATGCCCCGGCCTTCTTCCCCTTCTTTCTGGCCAATTCCCTCCGGGTCAACGGGGCCCTGCGTCTGGCGGGCGAGCCCGAGTGGCAGAGCATGCTCGTGGCCGGCCTCGGCAACTCCCTCGGCCTGCTGTTCATCGTGGTGGTGCAATACCTGACCTTTGCCCTCACCGGCACCGTCTATTGGACCGATGGCTGGCTCTACATCAACCTGCTCTTCGCCGTAGTGCCGATCATGTTCGTGCTGCCGTATTTCAACCGATATTTCTTCCGGCTGACCGGCCGGATCTACCTGGGGCCCATGACCATGTGCCTCGTGTTCATCATGATCATGCTTTCGAACACGGTCTGCTACACCCCCCTGTGATCACCCGCCGGCCGCCTTGCGGTCATCCCGATTTTGAATCAACCCCTGCACAGCCGGTTTGCCCTTCCCGACATGAAATTCGCCCAAACTCAAGTTCTGCTGCTTGCCATCTTTGCGGTCGCGTTGCGGATCGGAACGGTTGCGGCGGCAGTTCCGGTTGAGATTGTTCCGGTCACCGCGGCTCACGGCATGGTGGTGGCCGGGCATCCGCAGGCCGCCGCGGCCGGCTTGACGGTGCTCAAAGCCGGGGGCAACGCGATCGACGCCGCCGTCGCGGTCTCACTGAGCCTGGGCGTGGCCGAGCCCTACGGCTCGGGCCTCGGCGGCAAGCTCATGCTGCTCTACTTCGAGTCGGCCACGGGCAAGACCCACGTCATCGACGCGATGGACGCCACCGGGAACTCGTTCGATGTGGCGGTTTACCTGCGGCGGCCGGAGGAGGACCACAATTACGGTTATGGGTCGGCTGCCGTTCCCGGCCTCGCGGCCGGACTCTGGCTGGCGCATCAGCGCTGGGGCGCACACCCTTGGGCGGAGGACGTGGCCCCAGCCATCAAGCTGGCCCGCGATGGATTTGAGATCCTGCCGCAGACACACGACTTCTTTGCCGAGCAGGAAAAAAAACTCCGGCAGGGCGACACGGAGATCGCCCGGCTCTACCTGCCTGGGGGCGCGTTGCCCGTCGTCGGCACGCAGCTGGCCAATCCCGATCTGGGGCGCACGCTCGAATTGCTGGCGACCCACGGGCGCGACGGTTTTTATCGCGGCCCGGTGGCCGAGGCGTTGGTCATGGCGGCGGAGAAGGCCGGTGGCGGCACGTTTAACGGCGACGATCTGGCTACCTATGAGGCGCGGCTCACTGCGCCCGTCGGCATCACTTTCCGCGGTTATCATTTGCTCTCCAGCCCGCCCCCGACCAACGGAGCGCCGCTTTTTCTGACGATGCTGAAAGTGCTGGAGGAGGATGCATGGTCCGGCCCGCTGCGCGCGGCGGCGAACCTCGACCGCATCGGCCGCGTCTGGCGCGTGGTGCAGCCGCGGGTGCAAAGCGTCATCGCCGACGTGCCGGAGGCCGTGTTCAATTTCGAAAAGCTGGTGGCACCCGATTCCATCGCAGAACTGCGTGCCCGGGCCGGAACTCCGGCCGCCGCCGAAGCCAAGGTGGCCTGGTTTGATGACAGCGGCTGGTCGGAGAGCGCGGCCGCAGCCACCACCCATTTCATCGTGGTTGATGTGCACGGCAACATCGTCTGCGCCACCCAGTCGCTCAGCCTGCATTTCGGCGCCGGCGTGGTGGCGCCGGGCACGGGCGTGGTGCTGAACAACTCGATGAGCAACTTTGCCTACAATGAGCCGCGCAGCGTGAACTATGTGGCCCCCGGCAAGCGTCCGCGCAGCACGGTCTCGCCCACGCTGGTGTTCCGCGCCGGCCGGCCGGCCTTCGCCCTCGGCCTCCCCGGCGCCGCGCGCATTCCCACTGCCATGCTGCAGGTGTTGCTCGACCGGCTGGCCTTCAACCGTCCGCTCGCCGAGGCGATCAGTGACACGCGCTGCCATTACAACCGCAACTGGCGGCGCAACGACGAGGAGACCTTCGAGGCTGAAGACTCGTTGCCCCCGGCGGAAGTCTCCGCCCTGCGTCGGCTCGGCTGGAAAGTGGAGCTGTCCGAGCCGGCGGGCACCGGCCGGCACTTCGGTGGCCTCAACGCCATCGAAATGAACCCGGACGGATCGTTCACCGGCTACGCCGATCCGCGCCGCACCAACGCCGCAGTGGGTTACTAGGGACCGACCGACCGCGGTCTTTGGTGGTGGCCCGGTTGTTTTTGGGGGCGGCTTCTACGGGTAGGAACGCAGGGTCGTTGACGCTTCCGGTCCCCGTGGCGCCAGATGAAAGCAGCCCACATGAACTGCGAGTCCACCGCCCTGAATGCCAGCAAGGGATGCTCCCGGGGTTCGGACATTGCCATTGCCGCACGGGCTGCTTCAGACCTTGGCCCTGCCTGGCTTTGAGCCAGCAAACCCCGCGCCACCTACTTTCTCCATGCGTATCATCGACGTTCACACCCATCCTGTCCTTGACCACAAGGGCGCCACGCCCGCCGAGGTCAAAAGCCTGATCGCCCATGGCCGCCGCCATGGCATCGTGCACATGGTCGCGCTCGGCGACGTGCTCGTCTACGGTTTCAGACCCAATGCCGCCCAACTGCGCGCCATCAACAATGAGAGCGCCATGGTGGCGCGCCTGTATCCCGACTACTTCACGGCTTTCTGTTATCTCAATCCGCGGCTGGGCGAGCGTGCGACGATGGCCGAGGCCGAGCGCTGTGCCGCCCTGCCCGGTTTCCGTGGGATCAAGCTGGAGTGTGCCTGCAACGCCGCCCACGCCTGCATGCGCCACGTCGCCAAGGCCGCGCGCACGTTCAATTTCACGGTGCTGCAGCACAGCTGGAGCACCACCAACATGGTGCGTGACCGGGTCTACCAAAGCGACCCGATCGATACGGCGCTGTTTGCCCGGCGGAATCCCGATGTGAAGGTCATCATGGCCCACCTCACCGGCATCGGGTTCCGCGGCGTCTTGGAGGTCAAGGACCTGCCCAATCTTTACGTGGATACCTCCGGCGGTTGGCCGGAGGAGGGCTTGGTCGAATTTGCCGTCGAGCACCTCGGCGCCGACCGCCTGCTTTACGGGTCGGACCTGCCGGTTCGGGAGAATGCGATCACCATCGGCCGCATCTTGGGCGCGCAAATTTCCGCCGCGGACCGACGCAAGATTTTCTTCGGCAACACCGCCCGCCTGCTCAATCTCAATCTTAACTAAGCCCTGCGTCATGCTCATCGACACCAACGTCAATCTCGGCTCATGGCCGTTTTCCCCCGTGCCGGATCGCAGCGGTCCCGAGCTCGCCGCGCATCTGGCGGCCAGCGGCATCCGTTGTGCGCTGGTTTCGCACCTCGGCGCCGTTTTCCTGCCCGAGCCGATGCCCGCCAACCGCCGGCTCTTTGCCGCCCTCAAGCACACCCCTGGGCTGCTCCCCGTGCCGGTGATCAATCCCGCCCTGGCCAACTGGCGGGAGCAACTCGCGGAATGCCGGGCCGCCGGCACCATCCGCGCGGTCAAGATTCTGCCAAATTTCCACAACTATCGCCTCCGTTCCCGGCGCCTCGACGACTTCATGGCGGCGCTCGCGGAGACCGGGCTGAAGCTCATGCTCAACCTCCGGTTGGAAGATGAGCGCCACAAATATTTCGCCCTCAAAATGAAGGGCGTGCCCCTGGCCGATATCATCGCCTTTCTCCAGCGCCACCCGACCCATCACATCCTGCTCACCGGGGCCTACTGGTCGCAGGAAGTGCGACCGCTGGTCGCCAGCCACCTGGACTTGAACTTCTCCGTTGAGATCGCCTTCTGCGAGGCGTTCAAGACGCTCGAGACCATGCTGGCAGCCATCCCCGCCAACCGGCTCATGCTCGGCACCAACACGCCGCTCATCTCCACCCGCGGCCAGGTTGACAAGCTCCGTTGTGCCCGGATTCCCGCCCGGGCCAAACGGCTCATCGGTTTCGAAAACGCCCGCCGCTTCTTCTCCCTGTGAGCCCGGCCGACGTCCGCCACCCACAAGCTCCGCTCTCTGCCGGTGATACGAACGCGGGCGGGCTGCACCTTGCCCCGTTCACGTTTGAGATCACGCCGCCCCTGGGCCATTCGTGCTGCGGCGGCTGGATCAAACCGGTTGAGGTCGTGGACGATGCGCTGGAAGCGAACGGCATTGTCCTCTTGGGTGCGGGCCAGCCGATCGTGTTGTGTGCGCTCGACTGGCTCGGACTTGCAAATGAGGCCCACGTCGCCTGGCGGACAGCGTTGGCCCAAGCGGCAGGGACGACGGCGGAACGCGTCGCCGTGCAATGCGTGCATCAGCATAACGCCCCCTTCGCGTGTCTTGAAGCCGAGCGCATGGTCACGGCGGAGGGCGGCCTGCCGCACATCGTGGATCTGGATTTTTTCCAGCGGTGTCTCGACCAGGGTCAAAGTGCGGTCAGCCAGGCGCTGCGCCGGGCGCGGGCGGTGACACACCTTGGGTGGGGGCAGGGGAGAGTGGACGGGGTCGCCTCCAACCGCCGGGTCTATCGGGACCCCACGGGTCAGGTGCTGGCGATGCGCGGGAGCTCATGCACCGATCCCAAGTTGATCGCGCTGCCGGAAGGACTGATCGACCCGTTCTGCAAGACGGTGGTGTTCTTCGACGGTGCCAAGAAAGTGGCGGCGCTGCATTACTACGCGACCCATCCGATGAGCTATTACGCCGACGGCCGGGTCACCAGCGACTTCGCCGGGCTGGCGCGCAAACAGCGGCAGCGGGACGAGCCGGATTGTCTGCACCTCTATTTTAACGGCTGTGCCGGCAACATCGCGGCGGGCAAGTATAATGACGGCTCGAAAGGCACGCGGCCAATGCTGACGAGGCGGGTTTACGACGGCATGATCGCGTCGGAGGCGAAGCTCGAACGGGCGGCCGTGAAAACGCTGGTTTGGAAAACAGCCGAGATCCTCCCGCCGCCCCGTTCGTCGCTCCGGGCCGGGGTCCTGGCGCAGCAAATCGCGACGAAGACAGAGTCCGTGCTGAACCGCAACCGCTCCGCGTATGAGCTAGCGTGGCTGCATCGCGTCGAAAAGAAGATCCCGTTTGCGCTCAGCTCGCTGCATCTGGGCGGCGTGAAGCTGCTGCATCTCCCCGGGGAACCCTTCATCGAATACCAACTCCGGGCCCAGCAGATGCAGCCCAAC
>CAJBES010000034.1 GCA_903952145.1 uncultured Opitutaceae bacterium
CCAGACCGGTGCCACCATATTTGGCTGCGGTCGAGGCATCGGCCTGGGTGAAGGCCTCGAAAAGCTTTCCGAGCTGTTCCGGGGTCATCCCTATGCCCGTATCGCTGACCTTGAACTCGAGCCAGTCGCGCTCCCGCGTGAAGCGGCGCGCCCCCAGGGTGATGGTGCCATTGGTCGTGAATTTTGCCGCGTTGCTGAGCAGGTTAAAAAGCACCTGCCGGAGCTTGGTCATATCGGCGCTCATGCTGCCGAGCGCCGCGGCACAGTCCACCGCCAGCTGGTTGTGGTTTTTTTCCATCAGCGGCTGGATGGTGGATGCGACCTCCCGGACCATGGTCACCGGATCGAATGGTTCAATGTAGAGGTCCATGCGGCCGGCCTCGATCTTCGAGAGGTCAAGCACGTCGTTGATGAGGCCGAGCAGGTGGCGGGCCGCACTGAGAATCTTGCGGAGGTCATCAGCCGTGGCGCGGTCGCCGGTGTCGTCGGCATCCTCGAGCAGTATTTCAGAATAGCCGATGATCGCGTTCATGGGGGTGCGCAGCTCGTGGCTCATCTTGGCAAGGAAGGCGCTCTTGGCCTTGTTGGCCTCTTTGGCCGCCGTCATGGTTTCCTCGAGCTTCGCGGTGCGCTCAAGGACCTTCTCCTCCAACGTGCGGTTGGTCTCGGCCAGTATGATGTTGGTGGCCGCCAGTTTTTCGCGCGCCTGCTCAGCCTTTTGATAGGCAACGTGCAACTCGGCATCGCGTTCCTCGATGGTCGCGACCATGGAATTGAACGATTGGATGAGAATGGCGGATTCGCCGCTGCTCTCCAGGTTCACCCGCACCGTGAAATCCTGGTTGATGGCAATGCTCCGGGCGGCCTCGGCCAGTTTCACGATCGGTTCAGAAATGCTGCGTTGCAGGACGCGGGAGACGAAAAACGCGATGAGGACCGAGCCGAGGAAAAGTGCGGCCAAACCGCGCAACGGAACGAGCAGGCGTTCCTGTGCCTCCTCGGGCGAGGAGGCCTTGAGATAGAGCGTGCCCAAGAGATTGCCTTTGAGGATCAGCGGCCGGAAAGTGATCAGTTCGTCGTTGACCAGATCCCACAGCCGAGCACTGCGGGGTAGGGGTATGTATTCATCCGCGCCGACGCGCAGATACTTGGCCAGGAGCTTGTTGTTGGGTGAATAAAGTGCGGCCGCGGCGATGATGCTGTCCGCCTCCAGCGATTTCAGTGAAAAGCCCGGGGCGGCCGGATCCGCCTGCAGTGCGGCGGTGGCGTTGTCCGCATAAAAGCGCTCGGTGGCCTGCGTGCGGACAGTGAGTTCCTGACGGAAGCGGAAATACTCCAGTGTAATGTAGCCCACCAGAGCCAAACTTAGGGTGACAGCACTAACCCCGGTGATCAGCAAAGTGAGTCTCCAGCGCAGTGGCAGGCGTTTCAGCATGGGGGCCTATGGTTTTCCCTAGCAGTGGCAGGTCGGAGAATGAAGTGGATTTTCGAATTAAAGCCGAACGGCACAAAGATTTGTGTGCCCTGACCTTTGCAACCCCGGGGGGACTCGTCAAAAGATAAAGCAGGGCGCGGCCCGAAAGGCCAACCGCATGTAGCCACAGCAGTTGATGAAAGCGGCCGTGATCTCACTGCACGCATAGAATACGTCCGGTCCGGTGCGGAAAGTGCAGGGCATCACCCGCCTTGGCTCCCATGAGTTTCAGGCCGAGCGGTGATTGCGGCGTGATGACCATGATATCAGCATCGTTGAGGTGCAGTTGCATGCCGCCGCGCAGAGGGCCCATAAAATACCAGGCAGTGCTGCCTGCGGTCTCAAGGTGGACCAAAGCACCCAGTGCCACTGGGCTGAGGTTGCCAAACTCCGGGAAGGACATCGCTTGGTAGACTGCGCGGGCGTCGGCGATCGCGGCGGCCTGTCGCGCCTGCCCCTCGGCCAGATAGGCCGCTTCCTGACTGTGCGTGTCATATTTGCTTTCTGCGCGGGTTTCTTCATGGGTGGCCTCATCGCGGGCAAGGTCGGCGGCAGAGTTCTGCGTGCGCCACTCGCGGTCCAGTTGTTCCAGTATCAACCGGCGGATGATTTGCTTGTTCATGGTGCAGGCTGCGATGGGCGTGAGCAGGACAGCCAAGGAGCACAAGTGGTTTCGTGGAGTGGCAATGCGGGAAAAGCGGAAACAGAGCGGTGCGCATTATTGACTGGCAGCAAACGGATAAGCTATCATTTTGAAATTCGACAATTTATCCTTTCCGGCTTCGGTGAATTAAATGGCACGTAAAATCAGCTTTATCAATTACAAGGGCGGTGTCGGCAAGACCTCGCTTATCGTCAACACGGCGGCGGCCCTGGCCAAACAGGGACATCGCGTCTTGTTGTTCGACTTTGACACGCAGTCCAATGCCAGCATCTGGCTGCTGAAACTCGACCGCTGGAACAAAATAAACTCCACCGGAGTGGGCGCCGTCTACTCAATTTTTGATCCTGGCAAGGTTCAGTTGAAGGATATCATCGTCAAGGATGTGGTCGAGGGCAAG
>CAJBES010000035.1 GCA_903952145.1 uncultured Opitutaceae bacterium
CCACACCTTCCAGCCCTTGCGCTTGAAGTGCATCGGCGGGATCAGCATCGCGAAGTTGGTCTTGCCGCAGGCGCTGGGGAAGGCCGCGGCCACGTAGGTTTTCTCACCGTGCGGATCCTCCACGCCCAGGATGAGCATGTGCTCGGCCATCCAGCCCTCGTCGCGGGCGATGTTGGAGGCAATGCGCAGGGCAAAGCACTTTTTGCCGAGCAGGGCGTTGCCGCCGTAGCCCGAACCATAGCTCCAGATTTCACGGGTCTCGGGGAAATGGACGATGTATTTCTCCTTGTTGCAGGGCCACGGCACGTCGGCCTGACCGGACGCGAGGGGTGCCCCGACAGAGTGTATGCAGGGCACCACTTGTTTCTCCCCCTTGTCGATCTCCTTGAAGACCGGCAGGCCGATGCGCGCCATGATGCGCATGTTCACCACGACGTAGGCCGAGTCCGTGAGTTCCACGCCAATCTGCGACATGGGTGAGCCCACCGGACCCATGCTGAAGGGCAGCACATACATCGTGCGCCCGGCCATGCAGCCGTGAAAGAGGCCACGCAATTTCTTGCGCATCTCCGCCGGGTCTTCCCAGTTGTTGGTCGGTCCCGCAGCATCCTTGGCCAGGGAGCAGATATAGGTGCGGTCCTCAACTCGCGCCACATCACCGGGATCGGAACGGACATAATAGCAACCCGGCCACAGTTTCTCGTTCAGTTTGATCGCCGTGCCACCCGCCACCATCAGCTCGCAAAGCTCGTCGTATTCCTCCTGGGAGCCGTCCACCCAGTGGACGGAGGCCGGCTTGCAAAGCTCAACCATTTTCTCGACCCAGTGCAACAGGTGCTTGTTTTCGCTGAGGGGTTTGACGGGATGGTGTTTTTTCATCGCAGAGAAATTGAGTGACTGCCGGCAATGGGTAAACTGTAAACCAAAACCGGGTTTTGCTAATGAAGCAGGGCTATTGGCGCCATAAGTTGAAACGTGCTGTGCTATCGACACGGCGGCGTTGCACCTTAAATGCTTTGTCCCCATGAACCTGTCCCGGGCCACCCCTTTGCTGCTCCTGTTTCCGGGCTTGCTTTCGTCAACGCGCGCCTGCGACCCGGCATTCCGCTTGGTGAAATCCGCCCTCACACCACCATGAACAAGCTCTGCATCTTTGGCGGCACCACGGTGTTCGGCTACGCCGGCTGGTTCGTTGGCGAACTCCTCGGCTTTGATTTTTTCGGCTGCTTCCTCCTCAGCGGGCTTGGCAGCATCCTCGGCGTCTGGCTGGGGTGGAAACTCGCGCAAAAACTGGCGGAGTAACCCTCCGCCGGACTCATGCAGTTCGCCGCAGGCCGCGAGCTGGTCCGTTCGGCAGGCTCAGGACCCCGAGCCGGTCGAGGGGCTCGCGCCCGGGACAGCGCCCGCCAGCGGGCGGCCTACCGTGGCACCTTTGGGTTGGTGCATCTTCGGGTGATTAGGGTTCAACTGCATGGATCCGTCTCAGTGCATCGGTTCGATGTGCACCGAGACATCGGTGATCGCATGCGGGGCCGACGCCAGCAGCGCATCCTTCACGGCGTGTGCGAGGTCGTGGCCTTCGCGCACCGTCAGGCGGCCGTCGACGCGCACCTGGATGTCGACCAAGTGGCTGAGCCCGCTCTTGCGGGCGCGCACCTTGTCGAGCGCCTGCACCCCGGGCACGGCGAGGGCGATGGCGCGCACCTCGTCCTCGAAATTTTTCGGGACGGCCGTGTCCATCACATCGCCCAGCGCCTTGGTGAACATCCCGAAGCCGTTGAACGCGATGATCACGCACGCGAACAGCGCCGCCCAGTCGTCGGCGGTCTCCCAGCCCTTGCCGCCCCACAACGCGATGCAGATGCCGATGAACGCCGCCGCCGAGGTCATCGCATCCGACCAGTGGTGCAGCGCCTCGATACCCAGGGCGGTGCTGCCGACCCTCTCGCCGGCCAGTCCCATCCGGCGCGAGAACCAGGTCTTCGCCACGATCACGCCGGCCAGCACCAGCAGCGTCCACCACGCCGGCCCTTGGTGCGGGGTGACGATCTCATGCAGCGCATGCAGGGCCACCCAGCCGGCCATCGCGAAAATGATCATCGCCACCGCCAGCCCGGCCAGCGGCTCGGCCTTGCCGTGGCCGTAGGGATGGTTGGCATCCGGCGGCTGCGCCGCCACGCGGAAGCCTCCCCACACCAGCGACGAGGAAAGGATGTCGAGCATCGATTCCGCCGCGTCGGCAATGAGCGCATAGGTGTGCCCGAAGATGCCGCCGGCCAGCTTGACGACGGCCAGCAGGGCGTTCAGCCCGATGCCGCGCAGCACCAGTTGCGCGCTGTCGTTGGCGCGCCGGGTGGCCCAGAGATGGGGATCGTGTGCCGGCATGGGCTGGCAACCTAGCCGCCGGGCCGGCGGGCACAAGCCGGCATTGACCGCGCGCGGCTTCCGGACCAACCTGCCGTCTCCCCCATGGCCGACTCCGACATCGCCATCGCCACCGATCCCGTGAAACAGTTTTCGGTCTTCGCGGAGAACCGCGTCGGCCGCCTTTACGACCTCACCGCCCTGTTCAAGGACCACAATGTCCATGTCATGGCCATCTCCGTGCTCGACACCACGGACAGCGCCATCGTGCGGGTGGTGGTGGACGATCCGTCCATGGCCCGCGAGCTCATGATCAACAATGATTTTCCCTACGCCGAGACCGAGATCCTGGCCGTGGAGATCACCGATGAGTCCGACCTGAAAGGCGTGCTCAGCGCATTCCTGGAGGCGGAGATCAACATCCACTACATCTACAGCTTCACCAAACGGCCCGGGGGCAAGGCCGCGCTGGCGATCCGTGCCGAGGACATCGATATCGCCGCCCAGTCGCTCAACCGCCGCGGCTTCCGCGTGCTCACCCAGCACGACATCTCGCGCTGACGCGCCGCAGCCGGCTTCCGCTCAACCGGAGTCATGCACCCTTGGTGGTCGGGCCGCCGCTGGCGGTGGGCAGGTTTACGATTGGGAAAAGGTCCGGCGCAAGCGCCGACCCTGCGCACTGTTTGGCGTTCGCCGTTTTCATTCGTAATTCGGGATTCGACTTAATCGTTCCGGCTCAAGGCGTGTTTTCAAACACGCCATCAGGCAAAAACGCGTGCCTGTAGGCCGCCCGCTGGCGGGCGCTTCGGGGTTTATGCGCGAGCCCCTCGGCCGGCTCGGGATCCTGAGTTTGCCGAACGGACAAGCTCGCGGCCTACATGAGCGAATGCGTCTGTCAAAAACGGATCCGCTCAGCCCTCCACAGCGCCCATCTTTTCCGCGTCGAGCCGGTAGATGCCGGTCATGTAGCCGTTCTCGAACATCGCGCCCACCTGCAGCACGCCGTAAAACGAGATCGGCACG
>CAJBES010000036.1 GCA_903952145.1 uncultured Opitutaceae bacterium
TCGATCAGAGCACGCCTATTGAGTGGCCGAGCTGACCACTCCCTGACCCGGGCGACCCCGGCATGGCAGCCCTCTTCGGACCCCAGATACGCATGTTTCATTCCGGGATAACCCTGCATCTTGTCACCCGCCTCGCTGTCACCGCTATTTTTCTATCACCCATGGCCGCCTCCGCTTCCGGTTCCACGCCTCCGCCCGCCAATCCTGCCACCGCTGATTATCCCGTGCGCCCGGTGCCCTTCACCGCCGTGCGCATCAACGGCGGGTTCTGGCAGACCCGGCAGGCGGTGAATCTCGCCGTCACCGTGCCTTATGCCATCAAGCAGTGTGAGGACACCGGCCGGCTGCGTAATTTCGACCTCGCCGCCGAGACGCTCCGCCGTCGGGCCGCGGGTGAGACTTCGTTCCAAAATCAGCCCGTCACCATCTATCCCTTCGATGACTCTGATGTTTACAAGGTTATGGAGGGCATTGCCTATGCCCTGCACGTCAAACCCGATCTCGCCCTCGCAGCCCGCCTCGAGGGCTGGATCGCGCGGGTCGCCGCCGCGCAGGAACCCGATGGCTACCTCTACACCTTCCGCACGATGCACCCCGACACCCCGGCGCACGAGTGGAGCGACCCACAGCGCTGGCTAAAGGACCCCGATCTCAGCCACGAGCTCTACAACCTCGGCCATCTCTACGAAGCGGGCGTCGCGCACTATCAGGCCACGGGCAAGCGCACGCTCCTCGACGTCTGCCTGCGAAGCGCGGAACTGCTCTGGCGCGATTTCGGCGACTGCAAGCTCCGCATCGCCCCCGGTCATCAGGTCATCGAGATGGGTCTCGCCAAGCTCCACCGTGTCACCGGTGATCCGCGCTGGCTCGCGCTCGCAAAAATCTTCCTCGAGGCCCGCGGCCCTGGCGGCCCGCCCTACAGCCAGCAGCACCTGCCGGTCACCCAGCAGACCGCTGCCGTCGGCCACGCCGTGCGGGCCAACTACATGTATGCCGGCATGGCTGATGTCGCTGCGCTTTCCGCCGATGCCGCCTACGTCGCTGCCATCGGGAAAATCTGGGACAACGTCGCGGGGAAAAAACTTTCCCTCACGGGCGGCGTCGGCCCCCTGCAGCATGGCGAGGCCTACGGCGCGGATTACGAACTGCCCAACGCCTGCTACAACGAAACCTGCGCCGCCATCGCGCTCATGATGTGGAACAACCGCATGTTCCTCTTTACCGGCGACGCCCGCTACATGGATGTGCTCGAGCGCACTTGCTACAACGGCTTCATTAGCGGTGTCTCCCTTTCCGGCGACCGTTTCTTCTACCCCAACCCACTGGTCTACGACGGTGTCGCGCAGAATAACCACGGCCACGCCGGTCGCGCACCTTGGTTCGGCTGCGCCTGCTGTCCGCCCAATCTGATGCGAACCCTCGCCGCCCTCACCGGTTACTTTTATGCCGTGTGCGAAAATTCGCTCTATGTGAATTTTTATGCCCAGAGCGAAGGCACCGCCGAGGTCGGCGGCGTGCAGGTAAAACTCACCCAAGCCACCGATTACCCGTGGGACGGCCGCGTGCGACTCACGGTCTCCCCGGAAAAGCCCACCGCCTTCACTCTCCGCCTGCGCATCCCCGGTTGGGCGCAGGGCCGGCCCGTGCCCTCGGACCTGTATGTCTACACCGATGAAGCACGGCCAGCCTGGGCTGTGCGGGTCGGCGGCCAGGCCGTGACACCTGCCCTCGAGTCCGGCTATGCTTTGCTCACCCGTGAATGGCATGACGGCGACACCGTGGAACTCGACCTGCCCATGCCGGTGCACACGGTGCGCGGCCATCCGCGGATTGAGGCTGTGCGCGGCACTATCGCCTTCGAGCGTGGCCCGATTGTTTACGCCATCGAGGGCGCCGTGAACCGCACGGATCCCGCCGATCTCCACGTCACCGCCCGGACCAAGGCGCGGGCGCAACGCCACCCCGAGTTGCTTGGCGATGTGGTCACGCTCATCCTCGATGAGATCGCCGCCCCGGAAATGACCCGGCAGGTCACCGCCATCCCCTACGCCGTGTGGAACAACCGCGGCCTAGCCCCGATGGCGGTATGGCTGAAGACCGAGGAAAAGTAAGTTTCCTAACTACCCGGGGCCCGGTGTGGCGCAGCATCACGTCCGGGACGCACGCGCACAATTGTCAGTGCAACCTTTGGTCCGCCCCGCCGTCATACAGGCATGCCCAACCGCCGCCGCCTGCGTTATCCCAGCCTGCTGCTCCTGACTGCGCTGATGCTCACCTTTACCGGTTGCGGCACGCTCCATGGTTCCGCCCAGATTGGCACCGACCTCAAGCCCCGGATCGGCACCAGCATCAGTGTGCCGCTCGGCAAATAACCCGGCCGGCATCAGCCCGGGGGAGCCGGTGTGAATTGGCTGGCCTCGCGAAATCGCGCGTTCATCACTGCCCGGAACCTGTCTCAAATTGATGTCCCACGCGGATCGTCGCATGAACCACCCCACCGCCTCACCCGCCGGAGCCGATCCGGCTGATCTGGCGACCCAGCTCACCGGCGTGCATGCTGTCATCATCCTGCCCGAATGGTCCGCGGACATCGGCCAACACTACGACGCGGCCAGGCTGATCAGTGACCTCGCAGCGGCACCGACCCAGGTCGTCGAGTTCTGCATCAAACCCGCCCTCGGCTACGCGCTCTATCCTTTGAGCGACCGGCCCTGCCCGAAGGACTGGGCCACCGAGACCCGCCGGCTTGCCGCCAAGGCCGGTCAGCGCTTCATCGCCTACTACAATGTCGGCCTGGACAACTGGATGGCGCGCCAGCATCCCGACTGGACCAGCCGCGACGCCGACGGCAGGCCCTGGCTCTTCGACAACACCTTCTCCTGGCTCTGCGTGCGCTCGCCCTGGCGCGATCGCATCCTCAGCGAAATCGAGGAGATGGTGCAGGGCCTGAAACCGGACGGTGTCTTTCTCGACATTGCCGGCATGCCCAATGCCTACGGCCCGGGCCATATGGATCCGGCCCGCGCCTGTTTCTGCCCGCACTGTCAGGCGGCCTTCCGCGCCGAGCACGGGCGCGACCTGCCCAGGCAAACGGATGATGCGGCATGGCGCGACAAGGTCTTTCGCTTCGGCCACGATGGCCGGGTGGCGATGTTGCATGATGTCTATGCGCTGCTCCGGCGCCTCAATCCCAGCCTGATCATCGGTTCCAACGGGTCGGGTTATTACGACGGGCTCATCGCCACGCCCGCCACGCTGAACGCGTTTGCCACCTACTATTCCTCCGAAGCCAAATCCCCCCATTACCAGAGCTACAAGGCGAAGCTCATGTGGTCGCTGGACAAGCCCTACCAGATGCACACCTACGGCAGCTACCAGACCATGCTGCCGGGCAACGCCATCGGCACCTGGGTGGACTGGAACCTGATCCCCGCGCGCTATATGGAGATTTCCGCCGCCATGGTCAGCGCGCATGCCGGGCGCCTTGTCATCGGCACCAACCTGACACCGGATGGCACCTTGTTCGCCGGGCAGGTCGAGGCGATGCGCCCGGCTCTCGCGGCCGTGCGCGCCCGCGAACCTTGGCTGGCCGGCCTGCACAGCGTGCCCAACATCGCCCTGGTTTATGATGCGGCTTCGGAGCATGTGCTGCGCGTGCAAAACCAGAGTGACGATCTCGGCATCCAAACCGAAACCAGGGGCCTGCATGATGCGCTCTTCGATGGCAGTTTTCATTTCGACGTCGTCAATGCGGCCGACCTCAAGACCGCCGGTCATCGCGCACTCATCTTCGGTGACGCCGCCTGCGCCGATGCGTCGCAGGCGCCGGCATTGCGCGAATTCGTGGCCGACGGCGGGTTGCTGGTGGTGACACATGAAACCTCCCTGCGTGACCAACAGGGCCGCGAACGCACGGACTTTGCCTGGGCCGGGCTGCTCGGGGTGCGCTACGCAGGCCGTTCCCCATTCAACGAGGCGAACTACGGGCTGCTGAACGATGAGTTGCGCGGGCCGTTGCTGAATTACCCCATCCTGCTGACGTGCGGCGCGCTGCACGTCGCCTGCACCACGGCCGAGCCGCTCGCCGAACTCTTATACCCGGAGGCCCAGCGCACGGCGGAGACTTTCCTGTGGGAAACCGCCTACAACCCCTTCAAGCAACGCACTGGCCGGCCGCTGATCACCCTCAACCGCATCGGTCGTGGTGCGGTCGTCTATATCGCTGCGCCGCTCGGCCGCCAGATCGGTGCGCGCAACGATGCCAACCTGAAAGCGGTGCTGACGCGGATTCTGCGGCACTACGCGAACGATCCGGCCATCACGGTCAAAGCACCGGCAGGCATCGCGGTCGTCTTCGGACGTCGGGAGGCCGGCACGCTGGGTCCGGCGTTGCACACGGTGTCGCTGGTAAACACTTACGCCTCACTGGTGCTCAACTCGCCCGACGATGTGATTCCGCAGGTCGGTCCGGTGAGCCTGCGCATTCCCCTGCACGTGCTGCCGCAGCCGCCGCAAAGCGTCGGGAGCATCGATGCGCACGGCCTGACCTGGAAAATCGCCGACGGCGAATTGCAGATCGAGTTGGCGCATATCGGTCTGCACGCCGTCATTGCCATTACCTGAACGCAGGGGTGGATTGAGACTGGCCCCGACGCACCTTGCTTCCACGTCCCTGCATCATTTTTACCCTATGCAACCCAGTGAGAGCCTGTCCGGCTCACCAGCCCCCCGGCCCCTGACCTCACAACTGACCGGCATCCATGCGGTCATGATCCTGCCGGAATGGGCCACCGATATTGGCCGGCGTTACGATGCTGATGCTTTCGTCCGCGCCTGCGCCGCCACCACGACCGGCATCCTGGAATATTTCATCAAGGGCCCGCAGGGTTACCCCATGCTGCCGCTGGGTGACCGGCCCTGCCCGAAGGACTGGGCGACGCCCACCCGCGCGGCCGCCGCGCAGGCCGGGCTCAAGTTCATCGCCTATTACAACATCGGCATGGACAACTGGATCGCCGACCGGCATCCGCAATGGCGCTGCGTCAAGCCTGACGGCCAGCCCAATCTGCGGGACAATCCGTTCTACTGGCTCTGCCTGCGTTCACCCTGGCGCGACCGGCTTTTCAGCGAACTGGCGGAGATCGTGCAAAAGCTGAACCCGGACGGGGTCTTCCTCGACATGGCCGGCATGCCCAATGCCTACGGGTCGGGGCAAATGGATCCGGCCGAGGCCTGTCATTGCACGCACTGTCTGTCGGCTTACCGGGCCAAATACCAATGCAAGATGCCGGGGCAGACCGATGACCCGCAGTTGCGCGAGCAGGTTTTCCGCTTCGGCCACGAGGGGCGCACCAACCTGCTGCGCGACGCCTACATCCTGCTTAAGCGCCTGGGACCCGACATGATCATCGGCTCCAACGGCTCGGGCTACTACGACGGCCAGATCGGCACCCCGGACGACGTCAACGCCTTCACCACCTACCATTCCTCCGAGGGCAAGGAGCCGCGCTTTCAGAGCTACAAGGCGAAGCTCATGTGGTCGCTGGCCAAACCCTACCAGATGCACACCTACGGCACGTTCCTCACCATGGAGAACGGCAGTGCCATCGGCACCTGGGTGGATTGGAACCTGCTACCGGCCGACTATCTGGAGGTGTCCACCGCCATGGTCACCGCGCATGCCGGCCGCCTCGTGGCCGGGGTCAACCTGCCGGCTGACGGCACGTTTTTCCCCGGCCAGCTCGGCATGATGAAACCCGCATTCGCCGCCGCGCGCGCACGCGAGCCGTGGCTGGCCGGTTTGCGCAGCGTGCCTAACATCGCGGTTGTCTACGACGCCTGGGCGGAGCGGGCCTTGCGCGCCCTCCGGCAAAGCAATGCGCACCCGATCCAGGAAGAGGCCCGCGGGCTGCACGATGCCCTGTTGGACGGAAATCACCACTTCGATGTCGTCAATGCCGCCGACCTCAGGATCGAAGGTCACCGTGCACTCGTCTTCGCCGATGCCGCGGGCGCCGATGAGGCCGTCCTGCCCGCCCTCCGCCAGTTCGTGGCGGATGGCGGACTGCTGGTGGCGACGCATGAGACCTCGCTGCGCGACGCCGCCGGTAAACTTCGCGAAAACTTCGCCTGGGCAGAATTGCTCGGGGTTCGCTACGAGGGATGCTCCCCCTTTGCCGACGCGAACTGGGCCTGGTTGAACGATGACTTGCGCGGCGCCCTGCCGCCCTACCCGGTCCTGTTCACGACGGAGGTGCTGGACGTCACCTGCACCACCGCGACGATGCTGGCCGAGCGGGTGCATCCGGAAAGACCCCGCACACACGAGACCTATCTCTGCGCGGCGACCTACAACCATTTCAAGCACTTCACCGGCAAGCCGCTGATCACGCTCAACCGCATCGGGCGTGGTGCGGTCATCTATGTGGCGGCTCCGCTCGGCCGGCAGATCCTCGCGCGCGGCGACACCAACCTGAAAACCCTTGTGGGCAACATCGTCCGCCAGTTCGCCACCGATCTGGCGATCAAGGTGCAGGCGCCTCCGGGCATCATGGTGGTTTTCGGGCGGCGCTCCGACGGCCCGAACGGGCCGGCCATGCACACAATCTCGCTGGTCAACCGCTACTCCGGTGCGATTCTCAACTCGCCCGACCAGGTGCGGCCGCGGGTCGGCCCGGTCAGCCTGCGCATTCCGCTGCATGTCCTGCCCCACCCGCCGCAAAGGGTTGAGGGCATCGACACCCGCGACCTGACCTGGCAAATCGCCGGCGGTGAACTGCAGATCGAGGTGGCGAATATCGGCCACCACGCGGTCATCGCAATTTGTTGATCGGGCCACCACATTTCACCCCTCGCGTTTGAACCCGCCATGAACACGGACCATCCGATCCCCGGCCCCTCCTGCATGGAGTTCTGCGACGTGAAGTCGCAGCTCGCGCGCTTCATTCAGGCACGTTCGGAGGCGGCGTTTGCCCGCGGCGATGCGACGCGCGATGCTTTGCAGACGGTGGAGGAATTGGAGGCATATCGGGTGCAGGCACGAGAGCGCTTCATCGCCGCGATGGGCGGGCTGCCCGAGTCTGCCCCGTCGCTGGGCGCCCGGATCACCGGCCATTTCGAGGGCGACGGCTATCGGGTGGAAAACGTGCTGTTCACCTCGCGCCCCGGCGTTCATGTGACCGCCAATCTCTATCTGCCTACGGGGCGCACCACCCCGGGTGGCGCGGTGCTGCTCCTGTGCGGCCATGCCTTGGCCTCCAAGCATTATCCCGATTACCTGCAGGTGTGCCGGCATCTGGTTGGTGCCGGTCTGGTCGTGCTGGTCATGGATCCCACCGGCCAGGGCGAACGCATGAGCTTCCCCGCCCCCCTCGACCGCGATCCGGCCCTCGAGCATCCTACTTGGGAACACAGCTACATCGGCTGCCGGTGCCTGCCGCTCGGGCAATCCTTCACCCGTTATTTTCTCCACGACGCGATGCGCGCCATCGACTTCCTCGGCACGCGCCCCGAGGTGGATCCCACCCGCATCGGCGCCACCGGCAGTTCGGGCGGCGGCACGCAGACCTGCATGCTGATGCTGGCCGAGCCGCGGCTGGCCGCCGCCGCCCCGGTCAATTTCCTCACCAGCCGGCGTTCCTACCTTTACACCGGCGGCGCCCAGGACGCCGAACAGATCTGGCCCGGGTTCACCGCCGACGGTTTCGACCATGAGAACTTCCTCGCCGCCATGGCGCCGCGACCAGTGCTGGTCTGCGCTGCGGACTCGGATTTTTTCCCCATCGAGGGCACCTGTGCGACCATCGACCGCAGCCGGCGTTTCTGGCAGCTCCACGGTGCCGAGGACGGCCTGCAACTGTTTGTCGATCGCGCGCCGCATCGTTTCACCACTCCCCATGCCCGCCGGGTCGCCGCCTTTTTCGCCCGTCATCTCAACGGCGTAACCGTTGATCCAGATCAGCCCCAGCCCCGTCCTGCCGCGATTGAGGCCATGCGCGTCACCGCCACCGGGCAGGTGATGACAAGTTTTGCCGATGCCCGCGATGCACTTGACGAGAATGCGGCCCGCCTGGACGAGCTGAAAGCCCACCGGCAGGCCTTCAATGACACCGAGCTGCGTGAACGCGCGCTGGCCTGGCTGCGTCGGATCGTCACCGCTCACCGTCAACCCTGCGCAGCCAACCCCCGCTGCTTTGCCACGGGAAGGTTGGAAGAGCTGTCCGTCGCCAAATATCTGTGGTGGTCGCAGCCCGGGCTGATGAATCACGCCGTGCGTTTCCAGGCTGACAACCAGCCGGCACCGGATGGAGGGTGGCCGGTCACGCTGGCGGTGTGGGAAGGTGGCACGACTGCCGCGGCATGCCATCTGGACTGGATTCGCGCAACGTGTGCGCTTGGCCGCAGTGTCTGGGTGTTGGATGTCAGCGGTATGGGTGAACTTGAGCCCCACCCCATCAATGCCCGGCCCCTGCACGGCTTGTTCGGAACCTTGTATCGCTTGGCCGACGATCTGCTCTGGCTGAACGACAGCCTCGTCGCCCTGCGTGTGCACGATGTGCTGCGCGCGCTGGCAGTAATCCCCGGATCGGACGGGTGCTCGACCGCCGATATTCAGATTCACGCCCGTGATCGCCAAGGTATTTATGCCCGGCTGGCCGCGGTGCTCGATGCACGCGTGCAACAGGTCGGGAGCGTGAACGGACTCGCCAGCTTTGATGCCTGGATTCGTCCGCGCTGCTACAACGAGCGGAATACCAAGGAGCTGATCCTGCCGGGCGTGCTGGAATATTTTGACCTGCCGGACATCGACCGCTGGCTGGGGACCCGGCGTGCCCCAGGAGAATCGAACCCACCATGAATCTCACCACCGGCAGTTTCGCGCTGACCTCAACTCCACCGGCCCCGGACGATCTCACGGTCGTTTTCGCGGGTGATTTCTGCCCCGTCGGGCGGACAGATGCCGCCATTGTCGCCGGCCAAGCCGCCGCCATGGCCGCCCCGTTGCACGAAGCATTGGCTGCGAAGGATCTGGCCATCGTGAATCTGGAGGCGCCGTTGACGACCGTCGCGAGCCCCATCGCCAAGACCGGGCCAAACCTGAAGGGCAACCCGCGCGCGATCGAATTTCTGCAGGCCGCCGGGTTCGATGTCGCCAATCTGGCCAACAACCACATCCGCGATCATGACGACGCTGCGATCCGCAGCACCCTGGCCGTTCTCGAACGCGGACAAGTGGCAGCCGTCGGTGCCGGGCTCGACGCGGCCCAGGCAGCCCGTCCGCTGTTCCTCGAATGCAAGGGGCGTCGCATCGGCATTCTCGCCTTCACCGAAAACGAATTCAGCATCGCCGGACCGCACCATGCTGGCGCTGCGCCACTCGATCCGCCCATCAACCTCGAGCAGATTCGCGCCGTCGCCGCGGAAACCGATGTGACCATCGTGCTCGTGCATGGTGGCAACGAATACTGTCCGGTCCCGAACCCGCGGACGGTCGCGAACTACCGCGCCTTCGCCCGGGCGGGCGCCTCCGCGGTGATCGCCACCCACACGCATTGTCCGCAGGGCGTGGAGGTCGTCGACGGCGTGCCCATCGCCTACAGTCTCGGCAATTTTCTCTTCGACACGCCCTTCACCGACCGGCCCTACCGTGCCGACGATCAGTGGTGGCGGGGCTTGCTGCTGCAGCTCGATTTTCACGACAATTCCGTCGTCCGACTCAGGGTGGTCCCCGTCGATTCCGGACCGGATGGCACCGTTGTCCGACCGTTGACCGGCCCGGCCCGCACCGACGCTCTGGCCTATCTTGACCACCTGTCGGCCCTACTCGGCGACAATGACACGCGCGCGCAATTGTGGCAGGCTTGGTGTTTCGAACAGGGGCCCTGGTGGCACGACTATTTCCGGCGCGTGGGCACGCCGGAAGACCTGCTCAGCCGGGCCGATCCCGCCAACCTGATGGTGCTGCGCAACGGCTTCACCTGTGAGGCACACTACGAGGTGCTGAAGACATATTTCTCCCTGCGGTGGGATGGCGTGCCTGCGCCCACACCCGCCGTGCTCAACCGACTGCACCGCCTGCAAAAAGGCCGTGCCGATGCCTGAACGGTAATGCCGCTGCGCCCGGCACCCAGTCCGTCCGCGCGTCAGCCCAGTGGCCGCTTCTCGGCCAGCTGCGCCAGCAGTTCCGGGAACGCCTCACGCACCGGGGAGCTGACCAGAAAGTCCGCGGCCGCGGACTTTCTGCCGCGCGCGCGCAATCCGGCATAGACGTGCAGTTCGAACTGCAGCCGCAACTGGGTGTGCGCTTCCTGCAGCCCGAGCGCCGCCAGCAAAAACAACAGCGCCTCGACCGTCGAAAACTGCCCCGCACCCTGCTGCGCGCGCAGCCAGTAGCGGCTCGCCCCTGTCATCGGCAGACGCACGCGCCGGCCCCATGGCTCGACCACCCGCAGCATGTCCTGCGCCTGCCGCCAACTGCCGTCGATCAACAGCACCTGCAGATTCTCCGGCGGCGCGGTCGCCGGCAGCGGCTCGCCAAGCGGATGCAAAATCCAGAGTTCCCGGCCCGGCTTCACCACGTCGGCCCGGCTGAGGGGTCGCTCCCGCCGGTATACCCATTGCCCGGCTTGCGGCAGCACCCGCCGGATCAGGTGACCCGTGCTGCTCGGCCGGTGCGCCTCCCGATGGTGCATGAGCACATCCACCTGCAGCGGGCAGTCCACGACCCGCAGTCCGGCACAGACACACCAGCGCGGTGGCAACTGGCAGCGCACGCAGCGCGGGGCTCCCTGCAGGACGACACTTCGGGCCATGGTGCCGCTCATCCGGTGCGGCAATCCTGCGCAGGTCAATCCCGGCCGCGGGCCGCCCATCCCCCCTCCGGACCGTTGGCGCGGCCGGCCTTGCACTCGCCCCAATATCTATAAGCTTCACCGCCAACAGAAAAACGCACTTCACCTTGATGAAATCCACCGCCATCTCCGCCACCGTCGCAGTCTTGATGCTTGCGCTCCCCGCCACGCTCCCGGCTGAAACTGTCACCACCGCTCCCATGACCGTCAATCCCCTCCTGTCCGCCAGCACCCTGCCCCACCAGTATCCGCGCTTCGACCTCATCAAGGACGAGCATTTCGTGCCGGCCTACCACCAAGGCATGGCGGAACAGCTCGCCGAGGTGGACTCCATCGCCAATAACCCCGCGCCCGCCACTTTTGAAAACACCGTCGTTGCCCTCGAGCGCTCCGGCCAGCTCCTCACCCGTGTCGCCACCATCTTCGACAATCTCGCCGGCACCATCTCCAACGATGCCCTGCTGAAAATCGAGAGCGCCATGGCTCCCAAGCTCGCGGCGCATCACGACGCCATCTCGCTCAACGCCGCGCTCTTCGCCCGCATCCGCAGCCTCTACGAGACCCGCGCCACCCTCGGCTTGGACGCCGAATCCGCCCGGTTGCTCGAGCGCTACTACAAGGATTTCACCCGCGCCGGTGCGTTGCTCGCCGAAACCGGCCAGACCAGGCTCCGGGCGCTCAACGCCGAGCACGCCACGCTCCAGACCGACTTCACGCAAAACGTGCTCAAGGAAAAGAACGCCGACGCCGTCATCATCGGGACCCGCGAGGAGCTCGCCGGCCTCACGGAGAACGAGATCAGCGCCGCGGCCGCGGCCGCCAAGGTCGCCGGCCACGAAGGCAAGTATCTCCTCGCACTGCTCAACACCACCGGCCAGCCCGCGCTCGCCTCGCTCACGCATCGCGCCACCCGGGAGAAGCTCATGCAGGCCTCCCTTGCCCGCAGCAGCCACGGCGGCTCTTTTGACAATCGCACCATCGTCGCCCGGCTCGCCGCCATCCGGGCCGAGCAGGCCGCACTACTCGGCTACGTCAGCCACGCCGCCTACCAGCTTGAGGAGCAGACCGCCCGCACGGTGGGCGCCGTGAACCAGCTCCTCGCCGCACTCGCCCCGCCCGCCGTCGCCAACGCCCGCCGCGAAGCCGCCGACATTCAGGCCGTCATTGATGCGGACCAAGGCGGCTTCCAGGTCGCCGCCCAGGACTGGGACCTCTACTCCGAGAAAGTCCGCGCCGCGCGCTACGCCTTCGACGAGTCGCAGCTCCGCCAATATTTTGAGATGCACCGCGTGCTCGTGGACGGCGTCTTTTATGCCGCGACCAAACTTTACGGTATCACCTTCAGGGAGCGCACCGATCTCCCAAAATACCACCCCGACACGCAGGTCTTCGAGGTTTTCAACGAGGACGGCACGCACCTCGCGCTCTTCATCATGGACTGGTATGCCCGCCCGTCGAAGCGGGGCGGCGCGTGGATGAGCGAGTATGTCGCGCAGGCCGGCCTGCTCGGCACCACGCCCGTGGTCGCCAACCATCTCAACATCCCGCAGCCGACCGGAGGCGAACCCGCGCTGCTCACGTATGACGAAGTCACGACCGCCTTCCACGAGTTTGGCCACGCGCTGCACGGCATGTTCTCCGCCGTGAAATATCCGCGTTTCTCCGGCACCAGCGTCCCGCGCGACTTCGTCGAGTTCCCCTCGCAGGGCAACGAGATGTGGGCCGACTGGCCCGAGGTGCTGAAAAACTACGCCAGACACTACCGGACCGGCGCACCCATCCCGCAGGCGTTGATCGACAAGGTGAAGGCCGCCGCCAAGTTCAACCAGGGCTACGCCACCACCGAGTATCTCGCCGCCTGCCTGCTCGACCAGGCCTGGCACCAGCTCAAGGCCGCCGAGGTGCCCGGCGCGGACGGCGTGCTCGCCTTCGAGACCGCCGCGCTGAAAAAAGCCGGCGTGGACTTCGCCCCCGTGCCGCCTCGCTACCGCAGCACCTATTTCTCCCACATCTTCTCCAACAACTACTCAGCCGGCTACTACTCCTACCTCTGGAGCGAGGTGCTCGATGCTGACAGCGTCGAGTGGTTCAAGCAGCACGGCGGCCTCACCCGCGCCAACGGCGACCGCCTGCGCACCATGGTGCTCTCCCGCGGTGGCAGTGCGGAGGCCATGGATCTTTACCGCGCCTTCCGCGGCGCCGAGCCCGACATCAAACCCCTGCTCGCACGCCGCGGCCTCGACGCCGCTGGCGCCAACTGAGCCCCGCGTTTCCTTCAGTTCACAGGGGCGTGACCCGGGCACGCCCTGTTCCTCCACCGGCGGGCTTTTGACTTGCGGACCCGTTCCTGCCCGGGATGGTGGCCACTCCGCCATGAACTTCGAGCATTTCGCACTCAATGTCGCCGACGCCCGAACAGTCGCCGCCTGGTATGTGAAGCACCTTGGTTTCCGCATCGCCCGCCACCGTGACGACGCGCCCTTCACCCACTTCCTCGCCGATGCCACCGGCCGTGTCATCGTGGAATTCTACTCCAATCCCGCCGCCCCGGTGCCGGACTACGCCGCAGCCCACCCGCTGTGCTTTCACGTCGCCGTGATCGCGGCAGACGCCCGGGCCGAGTGTTCCCGTCTTTTCCAGGCCGGCGCCAGTCTCTTTCGCGAGGAGCCCCAGCCCGACGGTTCGCTACTGATCATGCTGCGCGACCCCTGGGGCGTGCCACTCCAGCTCTGCCAGCGCACGCAACCGTTTTCCCTGTCATGAACTCCCGCATCGTTCTGCACCTGCCGGCGCGTCCCGGTCATCCGCGCAATTCTGAGGGCGCCTTCGTCACGCTCCGTGATGACCGCATCCTCTTCGCCTACTCCCATTATGTCGGCGACGACTGGGGGGATCACGCCCGGGCGGTCATCGCCGCGCGTGAGTCTGCGGACGGCGGACGGACGTGGTCGGCCGACGATCGCATTCTCGTCGCCCAGGAAGGCGACTGCAACGTCATGAGCGTCTCCCTGCTGCGCCTGCATGACGGCCGGGTTGCGCTGTTCTACTTGCGGAAAAACTCCACCGCTGACTGCCGCCTCCACCTGCGCTCCTCCACCGATGAGGGCGCAAGCTGGAGTGAGCCCGTCTGCTGCAATCCCCCTCCCGGCTATTTTGTGACCCACAACGACCGCGTGGTGCAACTCGCCTCCGGCCGCCTGATCGCACCCGCTTCGTTCCACCGTCCCTCCCATGGCGGCGAAACCGCATTCTTTTTCTCCGGCGATGCCGGCCACACCTGGCGCGAAGGTCCGCAACGTCTGCAGGTTTCAGCCGACATTGCTTCCGGCCTGCAGGAGCCCGGCGTCATCGAGCGCCGGGACGGTTCGCTCTACGGCTGGGCGCGCACCGACACCGGCCGGCAGTGGGAGTTTGCCTCGACCGACGGTGGCGCGACTTGGTCCACCCCGCGCCCGTCGCGTTTCGCCGCCCCGCTTAGCCCGCTTTCCATCCGCAATCTCGGCAGCCCAGCGGCACCGCTTTGGCTCGCCGTGTGGAATAACCCGGCGTCGCCCCCCGTCGGGGAAACCGTTTGGGGGAAAAATTCCAGCTGGGGCCGCACGCCGCTGGTTGCAGCGTGGAGTCACGACGAGGGCGCCACCTGGTCCGCGCCCTTGATGATCGAGGACGATCCTGCGCGCGGTTTCTGCTACACCGCCATCCATCGCACCGGTGATGCCGTGCTGCTCGCCTATTGCTGTGGCGGGCGCGGGACCGCCGTGCTGCAGGACCAGTGCATCCGCCGACTCACGGATTTTATCCCGTAAACCGCACGGATTATCTGCGTCATTTTTTCCACGGCGCCGTCACGACCATGTAGCCGTCTGGCGTTTTGCGGAAATACACGTCGTCGGTCTCGTAATACTCGTTGCCTGCATACCAGATGCTCTTGGCGTCGGCGGGCAGCGACTGGGTGCGCGCACCCTGCGGCGCCTCGATCCAGACGAGGCCATCGGGCGTTTTGCGGAAAAACTGTCCGTCCTTGAAAAGGTATTCCGTGCTGTCGAGCCAGACGGACTGGTATTCCTCCTCCACCGCCGTCGCCGGCTTCACCACCGCCGGCGGCGCTGCGACGATCACATAGCCATCCGGCGCGGACTGGTAATAAGTGTCGTCATAGCGGTAGTAAACCGAGCTGCCCACGTAAACCCGGATGGCGCGCGGCGGCAGCGACCGCAGATGCGCGCCCCGCGGCGCGCGCACCACCATATAGCCGTGATGCGGATCGTGGCGGTAGAAGACGCCCCGATGGGTGTAAAACCGGTCCTTGCCGACCTGGATCTCGGCATAGCCGTTCGGGAGGCGAAAGCCGAGGGAGACCCCGACCCGCGTGTCTGCGCGCAGACCGGTCGTGGCGAGGGTCGCAACCCCAGCGAGGGTCATAAGGGAAATTCGGAGGGCATTGGTAATGTTCATGGTGGCAATGTGATTGGGTTACATCGGCATAGACGCTCTGAGGCCGGAAATGTTTCATGGTCAAGCGCCCCGCCCCGCGAACCCGATGAAACCCTCCCGCTGCCCGCAAGGTCACTCCATGCATGCAGCGCCACACATCCTCCTGCCCGTGCCCTCCTGGCCCTGTTGCGTCCTGCCCCCGCCCTGCACGACGCCGCCGGCCGAGCTCACCGCGCTCGATTTCCTGGTGGGCCGGGAAATTGCCACCGCCCGCCAAGGTGGGGTCACCGCCTTTCGCAGCGACGCCAGTCGCCTGCCAGCACCAGCAGGGTAGTTCTACGCCATCCTATTGGCTTGGCCTCACGATATGCGGTGGCTTGGCTCCAGTCAGCTGAATGACACCCCGCCCCGAACCATTCGCTGAGACCAAAGACGCTGTCCGCGAGGCCGCCGAACAACCGGCCCTTTACGGCTTGCGCCAGTGGTCAGGCTGGATCCTCGGCCCGGGCGCGCTTCTCGCCACGCTGCTCCTGCCCGCACCGGATGGCCTCAGCCCCGAGGGCTGGCACACGGCGGGTGCGGCGCTGCTCATGGCCGTATTCTGGATCTGCGAATCGGTGCCCATCCCGGTTACCGCGCTCCTGCCGCTGGTCCTCTTCCCGGCCCTGCATCTCGGTGACATCCGCGAGACGGCGGCGCCCTTCGCCAACCCCATCATCTATCTGTTTCTCGGCGGCTTCCTCATCGCCCTCGCCATGCAGCGGTGGAATCTCCACCGGCGCATCGCCCTTAACCTCATCGGCGTCATGGGCACGCGTCCGGCCCGTATCGTCGCCGGCTTCCTGCTCTCCTCGGCCTTCATCAGCATGTGGGTGAGCAACACCGCCACCGCCCTCATGATGCTGCCCATTGCCCTCTCCGTCGTGCAATTGCTGCCCGCGGCGGGGCACGGCTCCCGCGCCCACCGCGAGTTCGCCACTGCGCTGCTTCTCTCCGTGGCTTACGGTGCCACCACCGGCGGCATGGCCACGCTCATCGGCACCCCGCCCAATGCGCTCCTCGCAGCCTACGTCAGCAAGGTCTACGGCATCACCCTCGGCTTCGGCCAATGGATGCTGCTCGGCGTGCCCGTGATGCTGGTGACGCTGCCGACCGTCTATCTCGTGCTCACCCGCGTGTCCTTCAAACTCGACGCCGGCGAGATCCCGGGCATGGCCGGCCTCATCCGTGGTGAAAAGTTCCGCCTCGGCCCCTTCTCCCGCGGGGAGGTGGCCGTCCTCATCGTGTTCGTGCTCACGGCCCTCGGCTGGATTTTCCAACCCCTGCTGGCCCGGGTCATTCCGCTGCTGACCGATACAACCATCGCCATCGGTGGCGGGTTGCTGCTCTTTTTCATCCCCGTCAATCTGCGGCGCGGTGAGTTTGTGATGAACTGGGAGGCAACCAAAGGCCTGCCTTGGGAGGTGCTCCTGCTCTTCGGCGGCGGACTCAGCCTCGCCGGCAACATCGAGAAACACGGCCTCTCCCACTATCTCGGCAACCTGTGCTCCGGCCTCAACGGCATTCCGATGCTCGCGACCCTGTGCCTGGTGTGTTTCGGCATCCTCATGCTCACCGAATTGACAAGCAACACGGCCACGGCCGCCACATTTCTGCCCATCACCGCCGCCATCGCGTTGAGTCTCGGGCAGAACCCGCTGCTCTTCCTCATCCCCACCGCCCTCGCCGCCAACTGCTCGTACATGCTGCCCGTCGGCACGCCGCCCAACGCCATCGTCTTCGGCAGCGGTCACATCACTCTTCCGCAGATGGCCCGGGCCGGCATGCTCCTCAACCTCGCGCTCGTGCCCATCATCGTCGGGCTGGTGTTGCTCCTCGGCCATTGGATCTTCGGCATCGAGATGGGCGTCCTGCCCTCTTGGGTGCCATAAAGGTTCCCGTCGCGCGCAAATCAGATTGTCGCCCGCTCCGCCATGCGCGAGGCTGTCTGCATGACGATCGACTCCGCCGACCTCCTCGACCGCTTCCTGCGCTACGTGCAGATTGACACCCGCAGCGACGCCGGTTCGCCCGCCACCCCCAGCACCCCCGGCCAGTGGGACCTGCTCCGGCTCCTCGAGCGCGAGCTGCGCGAACTCGGCGCGTCGGAGGTCACCATCGACGCCCACGGTTACGTCCTCGCCACCCTCCCCGCCACTGTGCCGGTCCCGGTGCCGATCATTGCCTGGTTCGCTCACGCCGACACGGCCACCAATCTCCCTTCCGCCGCCAAGCCCATCGTCCACCGCGCTTACGACGGAAGTCCCATCTTGCTGCCCGATGATCCGTCGCAAGCCCTCACCGTCGAGACCACGCCGTTTCTCCGCGACTGCCTCGGGCACGATGTCATCACCGCGAGTGGCACCACTCTCCTCGGGGCCGATGACAAAGCCGGCATCGCCATCGTCATGGCCGCCGCACGCCGCCTTCTGCAGCAGCCGGAAATCCCGCATGGGAAAATCCGCCTCTGCTTCAATCCCGATGAGGAGATCGCCCGCGGCGTCGACAAACTCGAGCTCGCCTCGGTCGGCGCCACCGCCGCCTATACCCTTGATGGCTCGGAACGCGGCGAGATCTGCTTCGAAACCTTCAGTGCCGACGCCGCCGTGCTCGAGATTCACGGCGTTGCCTCGCATCCGGGCTGGGCGAAGGACGTCATGGTCAACGCGCTCCGCCTCGCCGGCCGTTTTGTCGCCGCCTTGCCCATGGCCGTTGCACCCGAGCGCACCGCAGGCGCTGAGGGTTTCATTCACCCCACCGAGACGACCGGCACGGCAGAGCACGCGGTGGTCCATTTCATCGTGCGCGATTTCGAACTCGACGGCCTTGCCGCTAGGCGCGCCCTCATGGAAAAGCTCGCCGCCGACCTCCGCGCGACCGAACCCAAGGCGCGGATCACGCTCACTTTCACCGAACAATACCGCAACATGCGCTATTGGTTGGAAAAGGACATGCGGCCGGTCGAGTTTGCCCGCGAGGCCGCCCGCCGCGCCGGCGTAAAGCCTTTCGACCAGCCCATCCGCGGCGGCACCGACGGCTCCCGCCTCACCGCCCGCGGCCTGCCCACGCCCAACATCTTCACCGGCATGCACGAGGTCCACAGCCAGCGCGAATGGGTGAGTCTGCAGGACATGGCCAAGGCCGCCGAAACCCTCCTCCACCTCGCCCAAGTCTGGACGGAATCCGCCACGCTGCGCCAGCAGGTTCAGCCGCGCGGCGGTGAGAAAGCCGGCGTGGCATTCCAATGATCACGATGAGCGTTCAGCGCAAAGCGTCACCTGCTTGATCCGTGCTCTCACGGCCATCTGTGCTTGGCTGGCTGGAGCTTTCCCTCGCCCTAATCAATCGTTGCACGTCAAGTGTCAAACCTAGGGCGACCCAAGTGGGGCGTTGGCTGTTTGTTGTTGGATATTGAACGTTGGGCGATTCCACCCAATCCTTTTCATTTTTCCGCTCCACTTATGTCCTCTTTGCCGTCCGCTCCCGCCTCTGGCCTCCTGTTTGATTCCACCGAGCTTCCGCGCATCCGCACCACGCTGCAGCGGCCTGAGTTCGCCGCCTTCTGGAACGGCGCCCGCGGGGCCGACCTCGCCGCGGACGAGCGATTCCTGCGCGAAGAGATCAAGCTCGACCACACCAACGCGGATCTCAGCCGTGCCGCCAATATTCTGCAGCGTTCCGCTTTCGTGCACGCGATCGCCCCCGACGCCCGCCACCTCGCCCTCGCCCGGCTCGCCCTCGACCGCGTCCTCGCCTTCCCCCGCTGGGATTGGATCCTCGAGGCCGGGGCCGGCACGGTCGGAGTCATGCGCAACGGCACCACCAGCATCTCCGTGGTGCTGGCCGCCGACTGGCTGGCCGCGGACTTGTCGGCCGCCGAACACGCCGCCGTCGTCCGGTATATTGCCACCGAAGCCGCGCCTGCCGCGGAGCGGGCCGTCTTCGGCATGACACACCCCGACCAGGTCGTGGGCTGGAGCATGGACCCCGCCGCCGCCGGTTTCGACCAGGCCTACAAGGCGATCGATTTCAGCCGCTGGCCCGTCATCCTCGATGGGAACAACCTCCGCATCATCGCCACCTCCGGCCTTGCGGCGGCCGCCGGCTTCCTGCACGGCCGCCACCCGCGCGCGGCGCACTGGGCCGCCATGGCGGATGCCAGCATGCGCCTGTTCGTCTCGCGCCTACCCGCCGATGGCGCCTTTCCCGAGGGTCCCGACTACTGGCACTTTACCTTCAACTACTTCGCGGTCTCCGCGGAACTGCTGCGCCGCCGTTGCTGGATCGACCTGCGTGATGCCTGCGACTTCCCGGCCATGGCCCGCTATGTGCAGACCGTCACCCTGCCCACCCGCGAGGTCCCCGGCGGCTGCATCAACATCGGCGACGCCTACATGACGGCCGGCGCCGAACCCCTCGCCTGGATCGGCCGCCACTTCCGCGACGCCACCGCCAACCACCTCGTGCTCCAACCCGGCACCATCCGGGACACACCCAATTCCGCCTGGGCCGCCATCTGGTTCGACCCGTCCGTCCCCGCCCGGCGCAATGCAGACCTCCCCCTCGACCGCGTGCTCTTTCCCGGCATCGTCGTCTCGCGCTCCGGCTGGACCGCGACGGATTCCGTCCTGTCCCTCCGCAGTGGCGACCAGGAGAACCACGAGCACGCCGACCGCAACAGCCTCATCTTTGCGGCCCACGGCGAGCGCCTGTTTCACGATCCCTTAAAGGCAAACTACCTACGCACCGACCCCAAGTGGCTCCTGCGCCTCACTGTCGCGCACACCGCCGTCCTCATCGACGGCCGCGGCCATCAGTATCACAACGGGGAGGAGGGCACCAACGCCTCCCAGGCCGCGGCGAAACTCACGGACCATCGCATCGGTCCCGACTGGATGCTGGCTGTGAGCGACGCCACCGATGCCTACGCCCGCGCCAAGCTGCCGGTGGCGCGCGTGCAGCGCACCGTCGTCTTCCTCAAACCCGACGTGCTCATTGTCTGCGACGAGGTGCGGCTCACGACGGCGCTGTCTGTCCAGACCCGCTGGCAGGTTTGCAACGAGGACGGCCACGGTGCCGTCACCACCGACGGGGCCACATTCTCCATCACCCGTCCGCATGCCACGCTGCGGGCCGCGACTGCCGGCACCGGGGTCCTCACGGTCACCGCCGACCAACTGCCGCTGCCTGCGGAAGGTGGCAGCTACCCCTTCGCCGCCGTCACCTCCGCCCCGGCCCTCGAGCATTGCCTGATCACGGTTTGCACCACTGCACCCCGGGAGGAAAGTCCCGGCCAACTCACGGCCGTGTTGGCTTGCAACTCATGGCAGATAGTCGGCACCCACCGTCACCGAGCGATACGTGTCACGCTTAACCCCCTCCCCGACGGAGCGCCCGTCGTGATATTTTGACAAGTTCCGTCACACCGATTTGCGATTGGCCATGAGGTCATCATCTTGAACCAATCCCCTATGAAACAACACCCATTCCTCCTCTGCGCGCTCGCTTGCGCGGCGCTCGCCCTCAACGCCCCGTCTCTGCGGGCCGAAACCCGCGCCAAAGCCGCCATACCCGAGCGCATCGCTCAAGGCCAGGAAGTGAACCTCACCGACTATCTCGTGCCCGGCAAAACCGTGGTGTTTGATTTCACCAGCGAATTCTGCCCGCCCTGCCGCGCCATTTCCCCACACCTCGACAAACTCCACGCCAAGCGCGACGATATCGTGGTGGTGAAGGTGGACATCAACCGCCCCGAGGTCCGCGGCATCGACTGGGGCTCCCCCGTCGCCAAGCAGCATGGGATGAAGAGCATCCCGCACTTCAAGGTCTACGGTCCCGACGGCCAACTCCAGGCCGAGGGCAAACCCGCCCGCGAGCTCGTGACGGGCTGGTTCGAGGATTAAATTTTCCGCCCGGACCCAAGGCCCGCAACGCCGCCGGTTCTCTGGTGGCGTTTTTTTTCGCCGGTGCACACCGCCCTCCGGCCTGACGGCCACGGGGCGCTGTTGGCTGTTGAATGCAAGGCTTTCAGCAGTCCTTCTGCTCTCCCACTGTCGCCATGCCCGCCTCCGCCACCCGCCTCCGCGTCAAAATCTGCTGCATCAAGAGCCTGGCCGAGGCCCGGCTTGCGCTCACTCAAGGCGCCGCCACGGTTCTTCTCACCGCGGCGCAGGCCCTAAAGTAAAAACACCCATCGGCTACATCACCGCTCGACTGGAACGCGGGCACCGTCAACCTCGCCGCCGCCATGCTCCGGTCCTACCTATTGCTTCTGCTTGGGGTGTTCACGTGCTCAACCGCCGTGATCCAGATCAAGGCCAGCCACACGCACCCCTTTGTGCTCGCGGCCCTGCGACTGCTGATCGCCTCGGTGTTGCTTGCCCCCCTGGCGTGGCGCGAATACCGGCGGCACCGCGCCGCCTTCGACCACACGCACCTCCGCCGCACTTTCCTGCCGGCCGTCGTGCTGGCGTTGCACTTTCTCACCTGGTCCTACGGCGCCAGGATGACGATCGCGGCGCAGGCGAGCCTCGTCGTGAACCTCGCGCCTGCCGCCATCCCGTTTTTCCTCCACTGGATCGTGGGCGAGCGCATCAACCGCGTGGAAATCCTCGGCACGCTGCTGGCCCTGGCCGGGGTCATTGTGCTGAGTGTGCGCGACGCACTGGGTGGCGGCGGCGACTTCTGGGGCAATGTCGTCTGCTTCGGCTCCATGCTGCTGTTCGCCTGGTATCTGGCCCTCGGCCGCCGCAACCGCGACTTTCCCTCCCTCTGGCTCTACGTCGTGCCGGTCTATGCCCAGGCCGCGGTGTTCTGCCTCGTGGCCGCCCTGCCCTGGCTTGACACCTTCGCCGTCGGGGATTCACGCGAATGGCTCCTCATGCTCGGCCTCGCCGTCCTGCCCACCATCTTCGGTCACTCGCTGCTCAACGCCAGCATGCGCCGCTTCCGCGGCCAGGTCGTCAGCCTCTGGAACGTCGGCCAGTTCATCTTTGCCGGCCTCATGGCATTTTATCTCTTCGGCGAATCCCCCGCACCAACCTTCTATTTTGCGAGCCTCCTCGTCGTCGCCGGCGTTGCGACTGTGGTCCTCGCCGCCCCCACGCCCCCGCCGCGGCTGCGTTAGCATTGACTGCGCAATTTGAAACCTAAAAACACTGATTTCGCTCAGCTGCCCGGCTAAGGCCCGGGTCACGGATCATGGACTCATCCGCGCAATCCGTGGTCCAATGAATCGGTTTCCCCTGCGACATTTTCCCTTCGCCTTCACCCCCGACTCGGGGTTTTGCTCCACCCACAACCCATGCACGTCTTTCACCTCTCGACCCTGGGCAACGACCAATGGTCGGGCCGCCTCGCGCGGCCGGCCCGCAACCGCCGAGACGGACCCTGGGCCTCCCTCGCCGGTGCCCGCGACCGCCTGCGCACCCTCCGCACCGCCGGCACGGTCACCGGCTCCGTCACTGTCCTCGTGCACGCCGGCTGCTACGAGCTGCGCGAGACCGTGAAATTCACTCCGGCCGATGCGCACACCCGCTATGCCGCCGCACCCGGCGCAGCGCCGGTCTTTGATGGCGCCGAACTGCTCACCGGCTGGAAGGTCGGCGAGCGCAACGGCCGCACCGAGTGGACCCTCGATCTGCCCGAGGTCGCGGCCGGCAAACGCAATTTCCGCTCGCTCTTCGTCAATGGTCGCCGCGCCCCGCGCGCCCGTTTTCCGAAATTCACGCCCGATGCCAAGGGTGGAGAAAACGTCCTGCGTATCGGCGAAATCCTCGAACCCGAAAAGACCGATTTGTTCGCCGGCCGCGATACCTTCAAGCCCGTGAAGGGTGACCTGCAAATGTGGGACTCGCTCGGCGACGCCGAATTTGTGGTGCTGCACTACTGGATCGAGGAGCGGCTCCCGCGGCCCCAGCTCAATCCGCGCACCGGCTGGGTGCGTTTCGCCCGCCGGTCCGCCTTCTGCCTTTACGAGGCGCACGAGAACATGTTCGGCAAGCGCGACCTGGCGCGCTACTACATCGACAATCTGTTTGAGGCCCTCACCGAACCCGGCGAGTGGTATCTCAACCGTGAGACCGGCCGGCTGCACTATCTGCCGCGCCCCGGTGAAACCCCGGCCAACACGGAAGTTCGCGCCCCGCGGATCCTGGCCTTTGTCCAGACCAGCGGAATTTTCTTCAACGACACCGGCGATCCGCTCGATGCCCACGCCACCCGCTACGTGCGTGGTTTGGAATTCGCGGGCCTGACCTTCCGGCATGCCGACTGGTTCTCTCCACTCGCCCACCTGCCGTCGCATCACAAGCCCTACGGCGATGATCTGCCCATCGGCGGCAGCGTGCAGGCGGCCAATTTCGTGCCCGGTGCCGTCACTTTCCGGGGAGCCCGCGATTGCATCGTGACCGACTGCACCATTGAGCACGCGGGGCTCTACGGGCTGGAGTTCGAGGAAGGCTGCCGAGATTGCACGGCCGTCGGCAACCACCTGCACGACCTCGGCGCCGGCGGCATCCGCGCCGGGGGCACCGACCTGGACGGCCATAGCGACGGACGCACCGGCCACCTCCGCATCACCGACAATCACATCCACGACATCGGCCGCATCTTCCACCAGGGCGTGGGCGTGTTTCTCACCCATGCCTTTGACTGCCTCGTCGCACACAATCACATTCATCACGCCTGCTACACCGGCATCTCGACCGGCTGGACGTGGGGCTTCCGCGAGACGCCCTCGCGCAACAACGTGATCGAGCACAACCTCATTCACGACATCGGCGCCGGCATCCTCAGCGACATGGGCGGCATCTACA
>CAJBES010000037.1 GCA_903952145.1 uncultured Opitutaceae bacterium
GTGTTGGCCCAACTCGACACCGGTGATCTTGAGCTCGAGATTACGGGCATTCGCGCCAAATATGAGTCGGAGAAACGTCGCATCGCGGTCGGTTCGGCCATTCACCTCCAGTTGCAGAGTGAGCTGGAAACGCTGGAAAACTTTGAGCGGCTGACCAAGTCCGGCAACTATCCCGAGGCCGAACTCATCAAACAACGCCGCCTCGTGAAACGGACCGAGCAAAGCGTAGAGCTGGAAAAGGTGGCCAATCAGCAGTTGCTCGACTACTACGAGAACATCCTGAAAGTGAAACAGCGGCAGTTGGGGAAGATGACCATCACGGTGCCGTTCGAGGGTGTGGTTTCCGAGGTGCGCGCGCGTCCCGGCGATCTGATCGGCGCCAACTCGCCGATAGCCAAGATCATCGCCACAAGCCGCACGGTGGAGGCGAAGATCAGCGAGGAGAATTTTGCAGACCTCAAGATCGGCCAAAAAGCCTCGGTGCGTTTCCTGCCCTACGGGGTCGGGCACTATGACGCCACCGTCGTCAAGATCCTACCGACCTCCGATCCCCTGACCCAGCGCTACCTAGTGCATCTTGAGGTCAAGATTGCCGACGACAAACTCGTGCCGGGTATCACCGGCGAGGTCAGCATTGTGGTCGGCGAACGCAAGGCCAAGGCCAACGTGCCACGGCGGGCACTCTTTGGCAGCAACCTTTACGTCGTCCGGGACGGTCGCGTGGAACTGCGCAAGGTCGAGTTGGGTTATACCAGCCTGACCACCGTGGAGGTGCTCAAAGGGGTCGGGGAGGGCGAGGAGGTTATCGTGGACGAGATCGACCGTTTCCGGGATGGCGACCGGGTGCGGGCGAATCTGGTTTCAACGGACTGAGGGGCGGGTTGCCGTCCGGTTTCCCCGTTCCGCCATAGTTCGATCTGATGTCCTCCAATCTCCACATTGCCTTTCGTTTCCTGACCGCGAAGAAGCGGGCCATGCTGATGAGCCTGTCCTGCATCGTGCTGGGGGTCGGGCTGTTTATCGTCACGCAGGCGACCACCAGCGGCTTTGAGGAGTTTTTCATCAAGACAATCCTCGGCACCAATGGGGCCATCCGCATTGAGGATAAAATCCAATACACCATGCGCAGCATGGCGGCGGGAGGATTCAGTTCCAAATATGAGATCAAGACCAAGGAGGGCCGCAAATACATCGAGGGTATCGAGGAGCCGAAGCTGCTGATTGACGCCGTGAAACGGTTCCCGAACGTCGCGGGCGTCTCCGAAGTGCTGCATGGCGCGGTGATCATGCGCAGCGCATTCAAAAACGAGTCGGTGCGCGTGTATGGGATCAATCTCGACGACCATGAGCGGGTATCGGACATCCGGAGGCAGATTGTGCGCGGCAAGATTGCGGACTTTCCCGGCGCGCTGAGCGGCTCGATCATCGGGATCGAGATGGCCCAACGTATGCAACTCGAACTCGGTGACACCTACCAGCTTGAGGTGGGAGGGCAGGTCCGGCGCTACCGGGTCACCGCCATCTACGAGACAGGCGTCAGCGACATCGATCGGGTGCGGGTATACCTGAACATGGGCGAGGCCCGCTCGCTTTTGCAAAAGATCACCGGGGCCTCCTTTCTCCAGGTGGGCCTGATCAACCGGGACCGGGCCCAGCAGGACGCCCGGAGCATGACAGAGGTGCTCCAGCACAACACCAAGAGCTGGCAGGAACGGGAAAAGACCTGGCTTGAGGTGTTCCGCGCGCTGCGCATTTCCTCTGCGATCACGGTATCGGTGTTCACACTCATCGCCGGCCTCGCGATGTTCAACACGCTTGCGATGATCGTCATGGAAAAGACCAAGGAAATCGCGATTCTGCGGTCCATGGGTTTCACCCGGGAGGATATTTCGCAGATCTTTCTCTGGCAGGCGACCATCGTCCTGACCATTGGCACAGCCCTTGGCTGGGTGCTTGGCGCCGTTATCACCTATGGCGTTTCGAAAACCCCGATCAACATCCGCGGCATTTTTGCGGCCGATACCTTCATCGTTTCCTGGTCCATCTGGCATTACGTGACCGCCACCGTGACGGCAGTGGCAATGGTCATGCTGGCCAGCCTCATTCCTGCCCGACGGGCAGCCCGGCTCGAACCCGGCGATGTCATTCGCGGCACCGCCCAGTAATCGCCATGCTTCCGGCCAACGACAAAGTCGCCCTCAGTTGCACCAACATTCACCGCTACCTCGGCCAGGGGGAGGGGAGGGTGCACGTCCTCAAGGGTGTCTCCTTCGAGGCCCGCCGCGGGCAGGTGGATGCGATTGTCGGCCCCTCTGGCTGCGGCAAGAGCACATTGCTCTATCTGCTCGGCCTGCTCGACCGCCAGGACGGAGGCGAGGTCTGGATCAACGACCGGAAGATGTCGACCGGCAGTGATGCCGAGCGCACGGCGGCCCGCGGCGAACACATCGGTTTCGTTTTTCAGTTTCACTTCCTGATGCAGGAGTTCACCGCGCTGGAAAACGTCATGATGCCCATGCGCAAGCTGGGTCGGCTCCTGCTGCCGGCCATGGAGGCCCGGGCGCGACAGTTGCTGGCCTCAGTCGGCCTCGGTGACAAGAGCCACCGGCTCGGCACGCAGCTGTCGGGCGGCGAGCAGCAACGCGTGGCCATTGCGCGCGCGCTGGCCAATGAGCCGGCCATCATCCTGGCCGACGAACCGACGGGCAATCTGGACGTGAAAAACTCCGGTATGGTATTTGACCTGCTCACCCGGCTGGCCAAAGAAAACGGCCAAGCCGTCATTCTGGTCACGCACAACACTGAAATCGCCAACCGGTGCGATGCCATCAGACCGATGCGGGACGGTTTATTCATCTGACCGGCATGGGGGATTTCCCAGCCAGCCGCCGCGACCGATGGCTCAGAAGAAGCCAATTTCCTTTCATTAGTTCCGGTGGGTTGCGGGCCGGGGTGCCGGGGGGGAAGGGCTAATGACTGCAAGGAGTAATAATCATCCGAGAAAATTTAGTTTACATTAAATTTTCCGCCTTCTTCTCTGGGCGCCAGTCTGGCCAAAATCCAACGTTCCTGTGAGCCACGATCCAACGCGAAAACATTTTTTTGCCAAGCTAGTAGGCCTGATTGCCGCTGCCGGCCTTGCCCCGAGGCTTCTATCGAAGCCGTCGGACCCTCGTGCCCAGGCCCAACCGTCCGGTCGAATTGATCTCCGGCCTGAAACGCGCGCCGTCGCCCGGCGGCAGGATCCAGTCTAACCCCAGTCCCGGCCCGGTAATCACTGGATCATGTCGAATATCTTTCCGAAGTCTGCCAACAGCCTGCCGCTGCAGCTCATCATCTTCCTGTTTGGATTGGGGGGTATTATGACCGTGGGCGTCACCTATTACATGACGCCGAAATACACGCGGGTCGGCTATGCCCCGGTGCAACCGGTGCCGTTCAGCCACGCCCTGCACGCCGGTCAGCTCGGCTTGGACTGCCGTTACTGCCATGTTGCTGTGGACCAGGGGCCGGCCTCCACCGTGCCTGCCGCCCAGACCTGCATGAACTGTCACAACCAAATCAAGGTCGACAGTCCCCTGCTCGGGGTGGTGCGCCAGAGCTATGAGACCGGCAATCCTGTGCCGTGGGTTAAAATCCACCAGGTGCCCGACTATGTCTACTTCAACCATGCGGTGCACGTGAACCGCGGCGTTAGCTGCGTGGAATGCCACGGCAAAGTCAACGAGATGGAGGTGGTCGCGCATGCCCAGCCGCTGAGCATGGGTTTCTGTCTGGATTGCCACCGCAATCCTGAGCTTCGCGTCCGTGAGCCCGGTGATGTGTTCAATCTCGATTCGCCGACCATCACGCAGCAGTCCGGCGCTGAGGCCGGCAAAAGATTTGTCCACGACTGGAACATCAAGCCCCCGCAAAGCTGCTCCGGCTGCCATCGATGAAACGCCAATTGCACCATCCCGCACCTTCCGAGCGCGCGCTGACCGGCCCGCAATACTGGCGCAGTCTTGATGAACTGACGGCCACACCTGGTTTTCAAGAGCAGCTGGCCCGCGAATTCCCGGAAGGCGCCTCGAATCTGGACGGCGTGGACCGCCGCCAGTTCATGAAGATCATGGCCGCTTCATTCGCGCTGGGTGGAATGGGGTTGGCCGGCTGCCGCCGGCCAGAGGCCAATATCCTGCCCTACGGAAAGTCCGTCGAGGGGGTCATTCCTGGTTTGCCGCTCTATTTTGCGACGGCGATGCCGCTGCGCAAAGTGGCCATTCCGTTGCTCGCCGAGACGCATCAGGGGCGTCCGACGAAACTTGAGGGCAATCCCAGCTATGCGCCCCATGGCGGGGCCAGCTCGTTGCTGGCCCAGGCTTCTGTGCTGGATCTTTACGATCCCGACCGTGCCACCGCCCACACCAAGGGCGGGGCTCTGCTCAGCGGCGCTGCGGTCGATGATACTCTGGTTAAACTGGGCGCAGACTATGCCGCCACCCAAGGCACCGGTCTGGCCTTTCTGGCGGAGGAGTCTGGTTCACCGACCCGGGCTCGTTTGCTGGGAAAACTCAAAAAACGATTTCCCAGAGCCATCTGGGCCGAATACGAACCCGTACAGGACGAACCTCCGGTCGTGGCGGCCCGCGCGGCTTTCGGCATGGACGTCAAGCCGATCTACCGTTTCGCCAAGGCCAGCCGCATCGTCTCCATTGATGCTGATTTTCTGAACGCCGCGGGCACCAATATCTACTACGTCCGCGAATTTGCGAAAGGCCGCAAGGTCGTGCAGCAGGACGACCCGATGAATCGCCTCTACGTGGCTGAAAGCAGTTTCACGCTCACGGGGGGCATGGCGGACCACCGCCTGCGTCTGGCCAGCAGCCACATGCTGGCGCTGATCGCGGCCTTGGCCAATAAAGTCACCGGCACCGCAACTTTTGCCCCGCTGGCCGCTGGTTTTGACGTCAATCCACAGTGGATTGAGGAGTGTGCGGCTGACCTGAGTGAGCACAAAGGCACATCCCTCGTTGTAGCCGGAGCCCATCTCCCGGTGGCGGTCCACATTATTGCCTACCAGATCAATGCCGCCCTCGGCAATATCGGCAAGACCATCGACTTCGTCGCAGTTGAGCCCTCGGAGGCCTCGACCATCCAGAGCCTCGCCACTGCCATCAAGGCCGGTGAGGTGAAAACCCTCGTCATACTCGGGGGCAACCCAGTCTACAACGCACCGGCGGATCTCGACTGGCCGGCATTGCAAAAGTCGGTCGCTGAAGTGATCCGCTATGGTTATTATGTGGATGAAACCTCGGCGCTCGCCGGGACCCATATTGCCGCGACGCACTACCTCGAATCATGGGGTGACGCCCGCACATTTGACGGGACCATCGTCCCGGTGCAACCGATGATTCTGCCCCTGTTCAAGGGGCTGACCGAACTCGAAGTCCTTGCCCGCATTCTCGGCGAGCAGGATGCGGATCCTTACTCCTTGGTTTACCTGACCATCGGCGGTCTGACGCAGGACGATCCGGCCAAGGTCTTTCGCCAGTTCCTGCATGACGGTGTGCTCGAAGGCTCCGCCTATCCTGTCACGAATGTGAATTTCAGCATCCGTTTGGCCGCTGATGCCCTGTCCCGGGCCCAAGCGATGGGGCCTGTCTCCAAGGACAGCCTCGAGGTCCGTTTCACTACCGACTACACGATGGATGACGGCCGGTTCGCGAACAACGGCTGGCTGCAGGAGTGCCCTGATCCGATCACGAAGATTGCCTGGGACAATGCCATCCTTGTCAGCCCGCGCCTGGGCAAGGAACTCGGGATCATACCGAAGGGTTCCAAGCTGCAGGTCGCACGCGTCGAGGAGGCTGAATTCATTCGTGGGCGGGAGTCGGCACACATTGGAGAAGTGGTAGTCAACGGGCGCAAAGTTCGCGGTCCTCTGCACATTCAACCGGGGCTTTCCAACTTCACCATCGTGCTCCCTCTGGGCTACGGTCGCACCGGTAGCGGTCGGGTGGGGCAGGGCACGGGTTTCAATGCTTATACGGTGCGCACCTGCGGCGCGTTCGGCTATGCCACCGGTGCCACGTTGACCCTCACCGGCGAGCGCTACCAAATGGCCAACACCCAGGAACACTGGTCGATGGAAGGCCGGGACATCGTGCGCGAGGCCAACTTGGAGGAATTTTACGCTGATCCCGCCTATGTGGCCAAGGTGGGACTCGAGTCCCACAGCCCTTCCATCTTGGGTGCGGAGGGCGAAAAGATGACGCCGGCGCAGCGCGCCGCATTGCTCCCCCGCGGCGGATCGCTCTACAAGACTCCCGAGTTTGACGGCAAGCACCAATGGGGGATGTCGATCGATCTCAATACCTGCACGGGCTGCAATACCTGTGTGGTGGCTTGCCAGGCTGAGAACAATATTCCCATCGTGGGCAAGGATCAGGTCATGCGCGGCCGTGAGATGCACTGGATCCGGCTCGACCGTTACTACTCAGATGGCAAGGCAGATGGCGCTGCGTTTGGCGGCGAGGGCAACCGCGAGATCCCGGAGGATCCCCAGGTCTCACTCCAGCCAGTCGGCTGCATGCATTGCGAACTCGCCCCTTGTGAGGTCGTGTGCCCGGTCAACGCGACGGTCCATGACGAGGAAGGCCTGAACACGATGGCCTACAACCGCTGCATTGGCACCCGTTATTGTGCGAACAACTGTCCCTACAAGGTCCGCCGGTTTAATTTCTTTGATTACAACGACCGCCAGCTCGACAGCCTCTATATGGGGCCGCTTGGGCCGCAAGGCATGCCCGAACTCGTGAAGATGGTGAAGAATCCCGAGGTCTCGGTGCGCATGCGCGGAGTAATGGAAAAATGCACCTACTGCGTGCAGCGCATCCAGAACGGAAAGATCCAGCACAAGGTGAAGATGGCCAAGGCCGGCACCCCCGGCGAGGTGGTGGTGCCCGATGGCAGTATCAAGACCGCCTGCCAGCAGGTCTGCCCGGTCGAGGCCATCGTATTTGGCAATCTGCTCGATGAGCGCAGCGCTATTGCGCAGGCCAAGGCCCGCTCACAGGACTATGCGCTGCTCGCTTATCTCAACATCCGGCCGCGCACCACTTATCTGGGCAAACTCCGTAACCCCAACCCGAAGATGCCTGATTACAATGCGCTGCCACTCAGCCGCGTGGAGCACAACAACAAGAACAATCCGAGCCAGGGGGACCAAGGGCATGGAGCTGGGGTGCAGGGTGAAAAAAAGCCTGACGGCAGCCACGCCGTCAACCAAACGGCGAAAAGCTTCGGAGGACTCAGCTAATGGGTCACCTCGATGAGACTTTCGCCGCGCCCGCGATCCTGCAGGAAGTCAAACCTGCGGTCCTCCCGCGGGCCGTTCTGGTCCAGAACAATCGCAGCTTCGGGTGGATCACTGACAAGGTCTGCAGCCTCATCGAGGGCAAAACCCCGGCGTGGTGGTGGGTCTGCTTCGGCGTCGCCTGCTTCGTTGCCTCCTTCACGGTCGCCGGCATCACCTATCTCGTCTCAACCGGGGTCGGGGTGTGGGGTCACGCCAATCCGGTCAACTGGGCCTGGGACATCGTCAATTTTGTGTTCTGGATCGGCATTGGCCACGCGGGCACCCTGATTTCCGCGATTTTGTGCCTGCTGCGACAGAAATGGCGCACGTCCATCAACCGTGCGGCCGAGGCCATGACGATTTTTGCCGTGGTCTGCGCCGGGATTTTCCCGGTTTTCCATGTCGGTCGCGTGTGGTTTGCCTGGTATCTGTTCCCGATCCCGAACTCCAATGTGATCTGGCAGAACTTCCGTTCGCCGCTTGAGTGGGATGTGTTTGCCGTCTCGACCTACGGCACGGTTTCCGTGCTCTTCTGGTATGTCGGCCTCATCCCCGACCTCGCGGTGCTGCGCGACCGTTTTTACGGCGCGGGCAACAAGCTGCGTTCGTTCCTCTACGGTCTGTTTGCCCTCGGCTGGCGCGGTTCCAACCGCCACTGGAGCAACTACGAGATGGCCTACCTCATCCTCGCCGGCATCTCGACGCCGCTCGTGCTTTCAGTGCACACCATCGTGTCGTTCGATTTCGCCGTGTCGCTGCTGCCCGGCTGGCACACGACCATCTTCCCGCCCTACTTCGTCGCGGGGGCCATCTTCTCGGGCTTCGGCATGGTCATGACCCTCATGCTGCCGCTGCGCGCCATCTATCACCTGGAGGATCTCATCACGCAGTATCACATCGACTGCATGTGCAAGATCACCCTCGCGACGGGCACCATTGTGGGCTACGCATACGCCATGGAGTTCTTCATCGCGTGGTATGGCGCGAACCCGAATGAGGGCTTCGCCTTCATCAACCGCGCGTTCGGCCACTACGCCTGGGCTTACTGGATCATGATTACCTGCAACGTGATCACACCGCAATTCTTCTGGTTCCGCAAAGTGCGGGAAAACACCACGTTGGTCTGGGTGCTTTCGATCTTCGTCAACGTCGGCATGTGGTTCGAGCGCTTCGTGATCATCGTCACTTCGCTTGCCCGCGACTTCCTGCCCTCGAGCTGGGGTTACTACAGTCCCTCGATCGTGGAAATTTTCACCTTCTTCGGCACCTTCGGAGTTTTCTCCGTGCTGTTCCTGCTGTTCATCCGGTTCCTGCCCATCATGCCGATGGCCGAGCTTAAGGCCGTTACGGCGCAGGCTGATCCGCACGCGGGTCATGACCACCATTAATTGCACACCCATGCCTGCTCAAGCTTACGGCCTGATCGCCACCTTTGAGACCACTGCCGCAATTTATCATGCGGCGGAGCAGGTTCGCGACGCCGGTTACAAACACTGGGACTGCATTTCGCCCTTCCCCATTCACGGCCTCGACAAGGCGATGGGTCTCAAGCGTTCGATTGTACCGCGCTTCTCTCTCGCCGGCGGCATCGTGGGTTTCTGCACCGGCATGTCGCTCATCTGGTGGACGGGCGCGTCCGACTATCAATTGATTGTGGGCGGCAAGCCCTTCTTCAGCCCGATGTTCGCCTTTCCGGTGAGCTATGAACTGACGATTCTGTTCACCGCCTTCGCCACGATCGGCGGCATGTTTTTCCTGAACGGCCTGCCGCAGCACTACCATCCGGTGCTGAAATACGAGCACATCGGACGGGGCATGAATGACACCTTCTTCATTGTCATCGAGTCGCGCGATCCGCGCTTCAACCTCGCCAATACCAAGAGCCTGTTGGAAAAGGCCGGTGGCCGGGACATCAAGGAGCTGGAAGCCTGAGCCATGCGCAACGTCTACCTTGTCACCGCTTTCCTTGTGGTTCTGGCCCTGTCAGTGCTGGGCCTGCGTGGCACCAAGTTTATCCGCCCGCCGCTGGATGTTTTTCCCGAATGGGCTTTCCCTGGGATGAAGCGTCAGTCGAAATACAAGCATCAGGCTGCCAGCAAGTTCTTCGCCGATGGGCGGGCGGATCGACCGCTGCCCCCCGGAGTGGTGGCTTCCAGCCAGGGCCCGGCCGGCCAGCCCCTGCGCAATGACGATAGCCTTTACACGGGTAAGGATGCGAGTGGGGCCTTTGTGGCCCGGGTGCCAGCGAGCCTGACCGTTGACCGCACCTTCCTCGAACACGGTCGCCAAAGCTTTACGATTTATTGCGCGCCCTGCCATGGCGCGTTGGGCGATGGCAATGGCATCACCAAGCAATATGGCATGGGGGCTACGCCGACCTATCACGACGAACGGCTGCGTAAAATTGCCGACGGCGACATCTTCAATACCATCACGAACGGCAAAAACAACATGCTGCCCTATGCTGACAAGCTGGTGCCGCGGGACCGCTGGTCAGTGGTCGCTTACGTGCGGGCCCTGCAACGCGCCCAGTCGGGCACCGTGGCGGATGTGCCGGAAGTCAACCAAGCGGAGCTAGGCATCAAATGAGCACCCCCCCAGCAACTGTTCCCGCTGGTCTGTCGGCTGCCTCCACCACCGCGGCGGCGACCAAGGCCCTCATGGTTGGGCTGGTCGGTATCGTGCTGACGGCGGCCGGCTATTTTGTTTCCGGCGCGCATGCCTTGGCCATGTCCTGGCTCGTAGGCGTTACCTACTGGACCGCCATGGCGATCGGCATGCTGATGCTGATCCTGATCCATCATATTTTGGACGCCTCCTGGTCGGTGCTGCTGCGGCGGCAGTTTGAGCACGGTCTGGCTGCCTTCAAGTGGCTGGCCCTGCTCTTCGCCCCGCTGGTCATTGTCTCGCTGCTGGGTTCACACGACATGATCTGGCCGTGGATGAATCCGGGTGGCGTA
>CAJBES010000038.1 GCA_903952145.1 uncultured Opitutaceae bacterium
CGAACTCGCCCGCCGCTGCCGCGCCGTGATCCTCGCCACCGGCAACCACCTGCCGGCCAACATCCCCGCCCCCATGCTCGAACAATACCGCGCCTACCTGCAGGCCCACCGCAATCGCTGATGCCTCAGGCCGCCGCCCGCCCGATGGAGGTCGTCCCGCCACAAACAATTGCTTCAGCCCGGAATGTCGTTTCCGCTCGGATGATCGACACGCTCATGGCCTCAACCACTGGAATCCCAATGACCTACCGTGAACAAATGTTGGCCGCCATCCGCGGCGAAGCCACCGCACAGATTCCGTGGGCGCCCCGCATGGACCTGTGGTGCATTGCGCGCCGGGCCCGCGGCACGCTGCCGCCGCAGTTCCACGGCCTGGACACGGCCGGCATCGCGGACGTGCTGGGCGTGGCGTGCCACGCGGTGCGTGCGGATTTCACCCTGGCGCGCGATCCCCGGGATTTCGCGCTGCGCGGCCTCGGGATCGAGAATCACCCGGACTCCCCCTTCCGGGTGGAACTGCGGGACCTGCGAATGGAATTTCACCACGAGGGCGACACCTACCGGACGCGCATCTGGACCTCCACCAGCGAGATCAGCTTTACGCTGGTGCACACCCAAGCCATGCGCAGCGAAGGGATCTCGATCCCCTTTGTGCAGGAGTTTGCGATCCGCTCGGTGGATGACTTTGAGGCAGTGGCGGAGATATTCGCGCACCTGGAGGTGATTCCGACCCCTGCAGCCTACGCCGCCTTTCACGAGCGCATTGGCGAACGGGGCATCGCGGTGGCAAACGGGTCGGTGGGCGCCTCGCCGATGCACGGCATCTTCCACGACTTGGTGTCGCAGGAGGAGTTTTTCTATCTGTATGCGGACGAGCGCAAGGCGCTGACCCAGCTGGCCCAAGGGATGGAACCGTTTTACGAGCAGGTGCTGGTTGCGGTACTGCGCTGCCAGGCCGAGGTCTTTTTCTGGGGCGCAAACTACGACCAGAACCTCACCTGGCCCGCGTTTTTCACCGCCGAGATCACGCCGTGGCTGCAGCGGGCGTCCGACCGCGCCCACGCCGCGGGAAAGTTCCTGCTGACGCACACCGACGGCGAGAACCTGAAACTGCTGCCGCTGTTTCCGTCCTGCGGCTTTGACGTGGCGGAGTCGGTCTGTCCGCAGCCGATGACCCGCTGCTCGCTGCAGGAAGTGCGTCAGGGACTGGGGCCGCGGATGACGGTGTGGGGCGGGATTCCCTCCGTGGCCCTGCTGCCGGAATACATGGATGACCGGGCCTTTGAAAAATATCTGGACGAGATGCTGGCCGGGCTCGGCACCGGCGAACGCCTGATCCTGGGTGTGTCCGACAATGTGCCGCCGGACGCCGACCTGCAACGTCTCGACCGGATCAAGGCGCGCATCGCGGCCTTCGGTCCGGTCCGTCCCGCGGCGGCATCCTGAGTTTTGTCTGGAGGCAGTCACGGAGGCCGGATCCCTCTGCACGCTTTGATGGGCACGGGAACGTGCCCATCCACCCGGTGAGCCAAGACCGATCTTACCAATCGCCCCAAATTTTCAGACTATAACCACGGAATTCACGGAGAGGCACGGATTCAAACCCGTCCATCAGTGATCATCCGTATCAGTGGTCAACGCCCGGGCCGGGGGGCTCGCGCAAACCTTGACCTGCGGATGGCAGCGCAGAGCCTTTTCCCCCACGCCGATGAATCCTGACTCCCGCTACTCCCCCCTGCTGCAACAAACGGTGGATCACGCCCTGGCCTACCTCGCCGCGTTGCCCCAAGCCTCCGTCGGCGCCACCGCCACCCTGGAGCAACTCCGCGAACGCCTGGGCCGGCCCCTGCCCCCGGAACCGCGCGATCCCGCGGAAGTCATCCGCCAGCTGGTCGGCGACGTCGCCGGCGGACTCACCGGCAGTGCGGGGGGACGTTTCTTCGGCTGGGTCATCGGCGGCACGGTCCCGGCGGCGCTGGCGGCCGACTGGCTCACTTCCACCTGGGACCAAAACGCCGGGATGTTTGCCGTCGCCCCGGCCGCCGCCGTGGTCGAGGAGGTCTGCGGCCGGTGGTTGCTCGAACTGCTCCGCCTGCCGCCGACGGCCAGTTTCGCCCTGGTCACGGGCTGCCAGATGGCGCACGTCACCTGTCTCGCGGCCGCCCGCAACGCGGTGCTGGCCGCCCACGGCTGGGATGTTGAACAACAGGGGCTCTGCGGTGCGCCGCGCATCCGCGTCGTCACCGGCGACCAGCGCCATGGCACCATCGAGCGGGCCCTGCGCCTGCTGGGGCTGGGGCGCGACTGCCTCGTCGATATTCCCGTCGACCGCACCGGCCAGCTCAACGCCCGGGCGCTCGAGCCCGTGCTCGCCGCCCAGCCCGGGGTGCCGACCATTGTGCTGCTGCAGGCGGGTGACCTGAACACCGGCTCCTTCGATCCCTTCCCTGAGGTCATCCCGGTCGCGCACCAAGCCGGCGCGTGGGTCCATGTTGACGGCGCGTTCGGCCTGTGGGCCGCCGCCAGCCCGGAACACCGGCGCTTTACCACCGGCATGGAACAGGCCGACTCGTGGGCCACCGACGGCCACAAATGGCTCAATGTGCCCTACGACTGCGGCTACGCCTTTGTGGCCGATCGCGCGGCCCACCACCGCTCGATGGCGCATCATGCCAACTACCTCACCCACTCGGTGCTCGCCCGCGACCAGGTGGACTGGAATCCGGAATATTCCCGGCGGGCCCGGGGCTTCGCCACCTACGCCGCCATCGCCAGCCTGGGTCGGGAGGGCATAGCGCGCATCGTGGCCGATTGCTGCCGCCACGCCCATGCCATCGTCACCGCCGCCGCCCGTCTCCCGGGAGTCGAGGCCTGCCATGTGCCGCACATCAATCAGGGCCTGCTGCGCTTTCTCGATCCGAAACTCGGCGCGACGGAGGCGGATCACGACCGACGCACCGAGGAGGTCACGGCCAGGATCGTCGCCTCCGGTGAGGCGTTGTTCGCCTGCACGACCTGGCGGGGTCTGCGTTGCATGCGGGTCTCGGTCTGCGGCTGGCTCACGCAGGACCACGATGTCACCCGCACCGTGCAGGCCATCAAAACGGCCGCCAGTCTCTGAAGCGGAGCCCTGCCGCTTCGCTCGAAACGTGGTGCAACTGCATCGCTCCGGGCTGAAACGTCCGGACCGGGTCCCCGCAAATGGCATTTGTAATGCCGTCGCGCGATTCGTATCATCACGGATATGTCTCTTGGTTATGTCGGCCAACGTTGCTTGAGCGAACGCGAACCCGAACTGGGCCTCGGCCTGGTCACGGCGCTTGAACACGCCCGGATCACGGTCGAGTTTCCCGCCACCCGGGAAAAACGCATCTACGCCCGGGGCACGCCCGTGCTCAAACGGGTCGAATTTCACGCGGGCGACAGCGTCGCCACCCGCACGGGCACCAAGTTTACCGTCGAGTCCGTCGAGGATGACCGGGGCGTGCTGGTCTACCTGGGCGGGGGCCACCGGGTGCGCGAGGACGCGATTTCCGACATCACCAGCGTCAGCTCGCCCGCCGAACGCCTCCTCGCGGGGCAGGCCGATCCCTCGGAGGTCTTCGACCTGCGCCTGCGCACCCTCGCCGCGCAGGCCCGTTTCCGCCAGTCCGAGGTGCGCGGCTTCCTCGGCGGGCGCATCGACCTCATCCCGCACCAGTTCTACATCCTGCACGAGGTCGCCAGCCGCCAGATCCCGCGGGTACTGCTCGCCGACGAGGTCGGCCTTGGCAAGACCATCGAGGCCTGTCTCATCCTCCAGCGCCTCCTCGCCACCGGCCGGGCCAGCCGCGCCCTCATCCTCGTGCCCGAGTCGCTCGTCCACCAGTGGTTCGTCGAGCTTTTGCGCCGCTTCAATCTCTGGTTCACGATTTTTGACGAGCCGCGCTGCGTCGCCTGCGAGGAAAGCGAAGCGGGCAAAAACCCCTTCCTCTCCAGCCAGCTCGGCCTCGCCAGCGTCGCCTTCCTCGCCGGCAACGACGCCCGCCGCGACCAGGCCGTCGAGGCCGGCTGGGATCTCGTCATCGTCGACGAAGCCCATCACCTCGGCTGGACGCCGGCGGCCGCCAACCCCGACTACGTGCTCGTGGAGCAACTCGCCCGGCGCTGCCCCGGCCTGCTGCTGCTCACCGCCACGCCCACCCAGCTCGGTCTCACCGGCCATTTCGCCCGCCTGCACCTCCTCGATCCCCACCGCTACGACGACTACGCGACCTTCGTCAATGAGGCCCGGGACTTTGGCAGCGTGGCCACCATCGCCGACAAGATCATCGAGCAAAAGCCCCTGACGCCCAAGGACCATACCACGCTGCGCCGGATCTTCGACCGCGATCCCACCGGCCTGGAGCAACACCTGGCGGCACTCGCCGCGGACCAGCCCGGCGCCCGCGATGCCCTCCTGCGCACCCTCCTCGACCAGCACGGCACCGGCCGCGTGGTGTTTCGCAACACCCGCGCCGCCATGAGCGGCTTCCCCAAGCGCAAGTATTGCCCCGCCGTGCTCGACGGTGCCACGCCCACGCTGCTCGCCCGTATCGCCCGCGAACTCCACGCCGAGGAAACCGGCGCGGACGCAGACATCCGCTACTCGTTCAAGGACGACCCGCGCCTCGAGTGGCTCGTCACCTTCCTCCAAAGGCACACAGCCGCGAAAGTCCTACTCATCTGCCGCACCGAGCGCAAGGTCCTCGCACTGGAGGCCGCGCTCAAGGAGCGCATCAATCTCAACGTCGGCCTTTTCCACGAGGGCATCCCACTCGTCCAGCGCGACCGCCAGGCCGCGTGGTTCGCCGAGCCCGCCGGCGCGCAACTGCTCCTCTGCTCCGAGATCGGCAGCGAGGGCCGCAACTTCCAGTTCGCCCACCACCTCGTGCTCTTCGATCTGCCGCTCAACCCCGGCCTCGTCGAGCAGCGCATCGGCCGCCTCGACCGCATCGGGCAGACCGAGACCATCCGCATCCACGTGCCCTGTGTCGCCGGCGGGGCCGACGAGGTCGTCGCCGAATGGTATCACCGCGGCCTCGAGGCCTTCGAGACCCCGCTGCACGGCGGCAACGACTACCTCGACGCCTTCCGCGACCGCCTCCTCGACCTCGCCACCGCCTGCGGCGACGGCCGGCCCGGGGCCAAAGCCCGGGACCAGCTTGACGCCTTCGTCGCCGAGACCGAAAAATTCCGCGCCGCCCTGTCGCTCAAAATGAAAAAGGGCCGCGACCGCCTGCTGGAACTCAACTCCTTCAACCGCGAGGTCGCGGAGCGGGTGCTCGCCCTTGTGCGCACGGCCGACGCCGACCCGTTCCTCCAAAAAATCCTCAGTGATCTCCTGGACCACTTCGGGGTGCGCGTGAAAGACCACGAGGCAGGCGATGTGCATCTCGATGCCGACCACGCCTACGTGGAGGGTTTCCCCTCGATCCCGCGCGCCGGCATGCTCGCCACCTACGACCGCCGGCGCGCCATCGCCCGCGAGGACATCCGCTTCCTTTCCGCCGATCACCCGCTCGTGCAGGACACCATCGACCTGCTCATCGACTCACCCACCGGCACTACCGCCTTCTGCCTCCTGGAGGCGGACAAACCCAATCTCCTCCTCGAGGCCGTCTTCGTCCTCGAAACGATGGCCGATGCGCGCTGGCACGTGGACCAGTTCCTCGCCCCCACCCCCGTGCGCGTGCTCGTGGACATCCACGGCCGGGACCTCACCGAGACCCGCGACCCCGTCGCACTCGCCCGGGACATTGAGGACGCGCCGCTGCCGCGCTTCCTTGAACGCCCCGGCTTCAACGCCACCCTGCTGAAAAACCTGCTGGCGGCCGCGACCGGCCGCGCCGAGACGCGCACCAAGGCCTTGAAACAAGCCGCGCGGGAAAATGCCGCCGCCACCCTGACCGCCGACCTGCAGCGTCTGGTGGACCTCGGCAAACTGAACGACAGCGTCCGCCCCGAGGAAATCGAGCTGGCAAAACGGCAGGTGCTCCACACGCGCACCGCCATCGAGCAGGCCCGCCTCCGCCTCGACTCGATCCGCCTCATCGTCGAAGGCGTGGCATTGTAGGTGGGGGGAGGCGAC
>CAJBES010000039.1 GCA_903952145.1 uncultured Opitutaceae bacterium
CTCGTCGGCAGACTCGGAATAAAGCACCGAGAGATCGATCCGCTGCTTTTCGTTGGCTGCCTGAACCTGGATCAGCTGGTCTTGGAACCAATTGAGATTCGGGTTTTTGCGCGCTCCGACAAACCAGACGGCGATCTTCTTGGGCTCCGCGAGGCGCGACTTGGGTCCCCGGCGGTGATTCAGCGGGGTCGGCGTGTAATTGACCGCCGTCATGACCGCCTGCACCCGGGCGAGCCGGTCGGGGGCGACAAGGTGCGGTTGGTTGATGACCCGCGATACCGTCGCGGGCGATACTTTGGCCTTACGGGCAATGTCGGCAATGAGCATGGGGGAAAATAATGCCGTGATTATTTCAGAAAATAAAAGATGAAACGCCATGAATGCAGTCAAGCCATTTACAGCAACTTACGGACGCTGACGACGCGACGGCGCGAACTTCACCCGGAGGTGAAGCCGCCGAAATTTTCGCCCGGCACCGCCGGCCCAGAGCCGTGCCGCCGGGATGCGGCCAGCCACCCAACCAGCAGCCGGCCAAGAGGAAGACCTCCACCTTTCCCACCGGTCGTGGTGCGACACATACCGCCCATGCGGGACACTTGCAGGCAGGCGGTCATGGCCTCTGCAACGCTGCGGCCAGCCGCGGCGGCAAGGGTGATGAATTTTCAGAAAAAATGCTGGTTGAAATGCTGAATAAACCCACTGCATGCTGGACGACCTCGCTGAGCCAAACCCCGATGAAAACCTTCCGGTTGGTATTTTCCCGCATCAGATCATCCACCCTGTTCATCGTGTCGGCGGTTGCATTGGCCGGACAACCGTCCCCGGCCACTCCGTCACTGTGTGATGCCGACATCACCCGCCGTTATCTGGAGCGGCGGGAAACGATCATCACCTCGGCCATCGCAACCCTCGACGCGGCCGACACGGCCAAAGGCTCGTATCTGGACGTCGCGGCGGCGCTCCAGCGCGGCGATCGGCGGGCCGCCGCCCTCGCCCGCCTGGCGCTGCTCAACGCTCCGACACCCAACGGCAATATGTTCTGGATGTATCCGATGGCCGCGGTGGTCACGGCCGGCCGGGAAGGACTCGATGCCGCCAGCTGGGCGCGCATCCAAGAACTCTGGAAAACCTACTGGCCGAGCCGCGGCGACACCGAAAACCACTGGGCCATCTATTACGCCAGCCTCTACGTGGTCGCGCAGGCGTTCGCCGGCGCCGGCCCGGAGCAATGGTTCAACGGCCAATCCTCCACGGAAAACATGGCCGAGTCCCGGGCCTATCTTGAGCACTGGATGCGGGTCACCACCACCGTCGGCCAGGGGGAATACGACTCGCCCGGCTACATCGGCGAATACGTGGTGCCGCTCTCCCTGCTCGCCGGGTGGGCGGAGGACGCCGCCTTCCGGCAGAAGGCTTGCATGATGCTCGACTACATCTTCTACGACTACGCCATCGAACAGTTGAACGGCCAGTACGCCGGGGCGCACAGCCGGGTTTATCCGCGCCAGGTGCTCCAACCGGCCCAAGTGGCCGCCTCGTCGTTCGGCTGGCTGCTCTTCGGCCTCGGCGAACGCCAGCCGCGCGGCCAGGCGTTGCTGCTGACCCTCAGCGGTTACACGCCGCCACCGATCCTCGAGCGCATTGCCCGCGCCGCCGCCCGGCCCTATGTGAACCGCGAGCTCAAGCGCACCCGCTGGCGCATGCGCCACGCCGGACCGGATGCCATCACGGTCGGCGACCGCCGCACGGTCCCGGTGTACAAGTACAGCTACGTGGACCGCGACTTCGTGCTCGGCTCCTCCCAGGGCGGCCTGCTCCAGCCCATCCAGCAGCAGACCTGGAACCTCCGCTGGCACGTCGACCAGCCGCTCGACGCCTCGAACACGTTCTTTGCCGTGCAGCCCTACTCCTCGCCCTACGAGGGCACGATGTTCTTCGGCGCGGATTGGGACACCGTCACCGAGCTGATCGCACGCTCCAAGGCCGACTACGATTCGCCCGACAAGCTCGCGAGCGGCTCGCCCCACGAACAGGTCTTCCAGCACGGTCCGGCCCTGATCGGGCTCTACGACCTTCCCCCTGACACGCGCTTTCCGCACATCATTACGCTCTTCTCCCGCGATCTGCGGCAGGTCACGGAGGACGCCTCGGGCTGGATCTTCGCCCAGGGCGGACCGGTTTACATCGCCTACCGCCCGCTCGCGGCCGGCACGTGGAAACCCAACGACTGGACCGGCCACCTCGCCGGTGGCGCGGGCGGTTTCATCAGCGCCGGCTTCAAGGAATGGGGTGTCGGCCACCGCTGCTACGTGAGCGGGGCGCAGCACAACGGCTACGTGGTGCAGGTCGCGCCCGTGCGCGATTTCACGTCGTACGCAAAGTTCCAGGACGCGGTGCGCGCCCTGCCCCTGCAATTCTCCACCTCACCGATGGCGGCGGTGACCTTCACCGCCCTCGACGGCAGTGTGCTGCACGCCCGCTATGGCGCCACCCCGACGGTGAACACCAAACCCGTCGACTACGCCGCCTGGCCGCTTTTCGCCAGCCCGTCCGGTTGGGCGGAGCGCGGCAGCCAGCAGCTTGAACTCCGGCACGGGGCGGAGCGCTACCGGCTCGATTTCGAGCACAACGTCATCACGCACGCCATCGCCCAGCCATGAACCTGCGCCTGCTCGCCTCCCTTTTCACTTTTGTCCTGCCGGCCGGCGCCAGCACCCCGGCACAATTCTACGCCGCGGTGGCGATGACCAAAGCCCAGAAAAACTCTTCCACGCCCACGGACTCGGGGCTCTACCGGCGCGAGGCCGACGGGACTTGGGTGCATTTTGGCCCGCGCATCCTCGGCATCGGTTCGCTCGCCGCGCACCCCGCGGATTCCGCGGTGTTGCTCATCCCGAGCGCCGATGGGGTGGTGCGCAGCGCCGATGGTGGCCACACTTGGCGCAAGACCACCGGCTGGAACGTGCTGGATGTGCGCAGCATCGCCTTTGATCCGCTGAACCCCACGCAGGTTTATGCCGCCACGCAATGGGGCCCCATCCGCTCGGCCGACGCCGGCGCCACCTGGCAACCGGCGCAGTCGGGGCTGGCCCAGCTCTACACGCAGACCATCGTCGCCGACCGCACCCAATCCGGCCGCGCCCTGCTCGGCACCGAGGACGGCATCTACGTCACCACCGATGCCGCCCGGTCGTGGACCCGGGTCGCCTCATCGCCGCCGACCACCGTGCTCCGACTCGCCCAGAGCGCGGTCGATCCGCGCCTCTGGCTCGCCGGCACCCAGCATCGCGGCGCCTGGCTCTCACACGACGGCGGCCGCAGCTGGACTCCGACCGATCTCGGTTCCGCCGCCGCCAATCTCTACGCCGCCAGCCTCAATCCCCACGATGCGAACCAGCTGGCGGTCGGCGGTTGGGGCGCCGGGGTGCGGGTCTCGACCGACCGGGGGGCCACCTGGCAGGACCGCAGCGCCGGGCTGCCCGTGAAGCATGTGTTTGTGCTCGCCTTTGATCCCGACACGCAGGGCCGGCTCTGGGCCTCCACGTTCGAGGAGGGCACTTTTTACTCCGACGATCTCGGCCGCACCTGGCGAGATGGCGGCCTTTACGGCGCCTATGGATCCGATTTCATTTTCGTTCCCACGGTTCTTCGCTGACGCCCTGCGGTCCCCAGCCCGGTCATTTCACCCCCTGCCCAACGTGTCTCCCGCCCCTTTCGTCAATTCCGCCTCGTGGATCTGGTCCGCCGAGGGTTCCCATGGCGCGCCGGCGCCGCAGGACGCCACGCCGTCGCACTATCAGGTGCGCTATTTCCGCCGCACGTTCACCGTGAAGGACCCCGCGCAGGTGAAGCTCGCGGTGGCCCTGTCCGCCGACAGCCGCTACCTGTTTTACTGCAACGGCGGGTTCATCGGCCGCGGGCCGGCGAAGGGCGACATCAACCACCACTTCTACGACGCGTTCAACCTCACGCCGCACCTGCGCCGCGGCCGCAATGTCCTCGCCGCGATCGTGCTCGACATGTCGCGGGTCGCCCACCGTCCCGCGCTGCTCGGGCCGCCCTGCTCGGTGATGACCTACACCGGGGGTTTCGTGCTCGAAGGCGCGCTGACCGGCCGGGGCGGCAAGGTCATCACCGACCTGCGCACCGACGCCCAATGGCGCGTCGCGGTGGACCGGGCCCACCGGTTTCAAAACGAACACACCACCTTCGAGGGCTATCTCGGCTACTTTGAGCATCGCGTCTCGGCGCTCGTGCCGGTCGGTTGGAACACCCCGCGGTTCGACGATGCGAAATGGCCGGCCGCCCACGTGCTCTTTAAGGCCGAACTCCTCGCCAACCGCCGGGACCCGGCGAGCCCCTACGGGCTCATGCCCCGCATGATTCCGATGCTGGAGGAGGGCCCGCCCGCCGCCTTTCCCGATGCGTTCGTCAGCGGTGGCGGCGAGGTGCCGGTCGCTTGGCAAAAGCTGCTGCAGGCCGGAAAATCGCTCACGCTCCAGCCCGGCGCACAGATCAATCTCGTGCTCGACATGGGGGTTTTGACGACGGCGTTCCCGCATCTCCGGGTCAGGGGTGGCGCGGGCAGCACCGTGCACCTCAACTATGCGGAGGCCCTGCGCCTGCCATGGAACACGCCCGGCGCCAAACTCCTCGGCAAACAGCAGTCACTCGCCAACCTCGCTTCGCACTTCGCCGACGAGAGTACGGGCTGGACCTTTGACCGCCGCGGCCAGGTCACCGGCTGGTGCGACATCTGGGAGCCCTCCGGCCGCGACGAAAGCTTCGAACCCCTCCACTGGCGCACGTTCCGCTATGTCGGCCTGCAGATCAAGGTGGGCCGGCAACCCCTCACGCTGCGCGCCGTGCAGCAGCGCTTCACGGCCTACCCCTACCGGGTGCAGGCGCAGTTCAAGTCGTCCGATCCGGCCCTCGACCAAATCTGGCGCGTGGGCCTGCACACCATGCGCATGTGTTCGCACGAAACGTTCGAGGACGGCCCCTACTACGAGCAGATGCAGTATGCCGGCGACACGATGATCACTTCAAAACTGGCCATGCTCACCACCGGCGATTACCGGCTGAGCCGCCAGGCGCTGTATCACTTCGACTGGTCGCGCCTCTCCGACGGTCTTACGCAGGCCCGCTATCCCTCGCGGCTCGTGCAGATCATTCCGGCCTGGAGCATCCACTGGATCACGAACATCAAGGATTACTTCCTCTGCACCGGCGACCGCGCCACCGTGCAGGACCTGCTCCCCGGCGTGCGCGCCGTGCTCGATTGGTATCGCCGCCACACGAATGACGCCGGGTTGCCGGCCAAAATGCCGTTCTGGAACATCACGGACTGGTGCCCGTGGTGGCCGCGCGGCGTGGTGCCCGGTGCCGATACCGGTCCGACCTGCATCCATGCGGCGCAATACATCAACGCGCTCGATGAAGCCGCGTGGATGGTCGGCCAGTTCGACCGTGCGGCCGAGGCCGCGGTGCTCACCCGCGAGGCCGCCGGCCTGCGCCTGAAAGCGCATGCCCTTTTCTGGTCCGAAGCCGAGGGGCTTTATTTTGACCGGCCGGGCGGACCCGAGGTCAGCCAGTATGGCAACGCGTGGGCGATCGTCGCCGGCCTCGCCGGCGCCCGCGAACACGCCATCATCATGCGGCGTTTTCCCAACGACGCGAAGCTGGCGCCCGGCTCGTTTTTCTGGATGCACACCGGTTTCTCGGCCTTGGCGAAGGCCGGTCGCTACGACGACATGCCGCAGCATCTCGGCCCGTGGCACGAGTCGGTCAGTTACGGCCTCTCCACCTTCGTCGAGGAAAACAGCTACTGGCGCTCGCTCTGCCACGCGTGGTCGGCGCATCCCGTGCTGGAGTTTCAGCAACGCATCCTCGGCGTCACGCCGGCGGCGCCGGGCTTTGCCCGCCTCCGCGTGCAGCCCAACCGCTGCGGCCTCACCCACGCCAAGGGCAGCGTCTGCACGCCGCACGGCCTGGTCAGCGTCGCATGGCGCGTGGCCGACGGAAAATTCCATCTCGCCCTCACCCTGCCCGCGGATCTGCCGGTCACCGTGGTCGCCCCGAATGGCGCGACCCGCGAGTTCACCGGCCGCCGTTTTGCGGAAAGCTTCGATCTCCCATGAAAACCCTCCGTCTGCAGCACGACACCGGCCACGCAGTCACCCTCCTCTTCGGCGACGCCCTGCTGAGCCGCTACGTCTACGCCCCGACGACCGACGCGAAGGAATCGCCCAAACCGTATTTTCACCCGGTGAATTCGCTCGCCGGTGACACGCTCACGAATTTCCGGCCGAACGACCATCCCTGGCACCACGCCCTGTGTTTCACGCTGAACAACGTCTCCGGCGCCAATTTCTGGGGCGGCCCCACCTGCCTGCCACCCGACGGCTACAAGTGGCGCGACGACCATGGTTCGCAAAACCACGTGGCGTGGACAAAACTCGAGGCCAGCGGCACCATGGCGGTGCTCGCCCATTCGCTGGAGTGGCGGCGTCTGCAGGAAATCCTTTTCCGCGAGGAGCGAACCCTGGACATCACGGTGGATGCCTCCGCCCAAGCCTGGGCCCTGCGCTGGCGCAGCCGGCTGACGAACGTGAGCGGCCGGGAGCTGTCCCTCGGCAATCCGCATTCGAACGGCGGGCTCGCCGGTTCGCACTACACCGGCCTCCAGTTCCGCGGAGCCCGCGAACTGCTCGACGATCACCTGGATCCGACGATCAAGATCACGGCCGAGGGCGGGCTCGAGGGCGTGGCGGCCGTGCACGGCGCCAACGCCCGCTGGATGGAATGGCATGGTCAGCTTGATGGCACGCTGCACCGCGTCATCATTCGTTTCGAAAACAACTCCGGCCCACTGCCTTGGTTCGTCCGCCGCAATTACCCGCTGGCTGCGTTCCCCATGCAGCTCGACCGCAACCTTGCGGTCGCCGCCGGGGCCGACCTCGCCTTCGATCACACCCTCACCTTCACCTCCGTATCATGAAACTTGACCGTCGCACCTTTCTGCAGGGCCTGGGCGCCGGCACGCTCGGCGCCCTCGCCGGCTGCACCGCCGTCCCCGCCGGCCTCCGACCAGAGGTCGCACTGCCGGCCTATGGCAGCGTGACGGACGAAGCCTTCTGGCGCGCCGTCCGCACCCAGTTTCCGCTGCTCGACCACCCGGTCTATCTAAACACCGGCGGGCTCGGCCCGGCCTCTCATGCCGTGCTCAACACCGTCCATACCACCATGACCGAGCAGCAGGAGTGCTCGGAGACCGGGTATGACCTCTTTGCGCCGGCGCGCGAAACCATGGCCCGCTACCTCGGGGTGAAACCGGCCGAGGTCTGCTTCACGCGCAACGCCACCGAGGGCAACTCCATCATCGCGGCCGGGTTGGCGCTGCACGAGGGCGACGAGGTGATTTTTGAGTCGCACGCCCATCCCGGCGGCTCGTTCCCGTGGTTCAACCAGGCGAAGTTGCGCGGCGTCAAGGTGCGGCTCTTCACCCCCGATCCCGCCAGTCCCGAGGCCAATCTGGCCGGCATCCGCGACCTTGTCACCCCGCGCACCAAGGTGATCCAGGTGAGCCACATCACCTGCACGACGGGCTTGGTGTTCCCCGTCCGCGCCATCGCGGAATTCGCCCGGGCCCATGACATCTGGTTTCACATCGATGGCGCCCAGTCCGTGGGCATGATCCCGGTCAACCTCGACGCGATTGGTTGTGACTCCTATGCCTTCAGCGGCCACAAATGGCTCGGCGGCCCGCACGAGTCCGGGGTGTTCTATATCCGCCATGCCCGGCTCGAGGCCGTGGCCGCGACCGGCATTGGGGCCCACTCGGGCGAGCTGCCACACCTGCCCGGCGAAATCAAACTCTGCGACAGCGCCGCGCGCCATGAATACGGCACGCGCAATGCCGGCCTCATCGCCGGCCTCGCCGAGGCGGTGCGGCTGCAGGAGACCATCGGCCGCGACCGCATCGCCGCCCACGGCCGCGAGCTGGCCACGCTGCTGTTCGACGCCTGCGCCAAAATTCCCGACATCGCAGTGCTCACTCCGCGCCATGACGAACTCCGGGCCTCGATGACCACGATCCACCATGCCCGCGCCGGCGCCGGCAAACTCTTCGACTTCCTCAAGGAGGAACACGGCTTGCGCTGCCGCCCGGTCACCGAGCAGGGGCTGCAGGCCGTGCGCATCTCCACCCACGTTTTCAATTCGCACGCCGAGTGCGAACGCGTCATCACCGGCGTGCGGGCCGCGGCCCGCGCCTTTTGAGTCATGCCCGCCCGCTCAGTCCGTCACCTCGGCGACCAGCTCGACCTCCACCGGCGCGCCGGCGGGCAGCGCGTTGACGCCGACGGCGGCGCGGGCGTGGCGGCCCTGGTCGCCAAAGACCGCCACCAGCAGGTCGGAGGCGCCGTTGACCACCTTGGGCTGGGCGGTGAAGTCTTCCGTGCAGTTCACAAAGCCGCCGACCCGCACGATGCGTTTCACCTTCGCGAGGTCGCCGACCTCCGCCTTCAGCACGGCAAGCAATTGGATCGCGCACGTGCGCGCAGCCGCGGCGCCCTGCTCGAGCGTGAGGTCGCGGCCAACCTTGCCGGTGAGGAATTTGCCGTCGGGGCCCTTCGCGAGTTGCCCGGCGAGGAACACCAGGTTGCCGCTGCGCACCGCCGGCACGTAGTTGGCGATCGCCGCCGGCACCGCCGGCAGCGTCACCCCGAGCGCGGCGAGCTTCGCCTCGGGGGTGGTTTCCCCCGCCCGGCAGGCAAGGCCGGCCAGGCCGCCGGCCATGATGAACAGACATTTTTTCAGGATGGCATGGGGTGGTTTCATCGCGGTGATTGAAACCGACCCGCCCAGCACTTTCAACGCCGGAGACGGACAGATTTTCGCCATGATCCCATCCAAAAAAACCTTCGTCCTGCTGGCGTTGCTCGTCCTCCCGATCCTCACCGCCGGCTGCACCACCCCAACCCACGACCTCTATCTTTTCGGCTCCATCAACAGCGCCGGCCGCGTGGCCGGTTCCCGCGACACGGCCTTGAACGGACTCTACCGGCGCACGCCCGACGGCGGTTTCGCGCACCTTGGCCTCAACTACCCCGCCATGCTCACAGGGTCCTTTGATCCGCGCGATGCCCGCGTGTTTTATGTGGCGGCACTCAGCGGCGTGTTGCGCACCGCCGATGGGGGCCGGACATGGCGCATCGCCACCAGTTGGGACATGACCGAGTCGAAATCGATCATGGTCGACCCCAATGATCCCGACACGGTTTACGCGGCCCTGCCCGACGGCGTGGGCGTGTCGTCGGACCGGGGCACCACATGGCAGCGCAGGGAAAACGGCCTGCCCTCCCGGGGCAAATACACGCAGGTCATCACGGTGGACCGCACGCGCGCCGGCCGGGTGCTCGCGGGCTGCGAGGTCGGCATTTACCTCACCGAGAATGCCGCCAAGTCGTGGCGGCAGGTGCTGCCGACCAGGGAAACGGTGAACGACCTCCAGCAATCGCCGCACGACCCGAAACTCTGGCTCGCCGCCACGCAGAGCGCCGGCGCGCTCGTGTCGCGCGACGGCGGACTCACCTGGGAAAAAATCCCCGGCGTGCCCTCCGCGCACGCCCTCTACAACGTCGCCTTCGATGCCACCCACCCGCAGCGCCTGGCCCTCGCAAGCTGGACCTATGGGCTGCTCACGAGCGAGGATGGCGGCGCCAACTGGACGGAGCGCAACGCCGGCCTGCCCGCGCCGCCCCGCGTGTGGCGCACCGCGGTTGATCCCGACACCGGCCGGCTCTACGCGGCGATTACCGGCCGGGCGCTGTATGTTTCCGATGATTTTGGCCGCACCTGGACCAACGGCGGCATGGAAAATTCGCGCATCCAGGGCTTCGTCTTCGTGCCGAAGTCCGCCCGGTGAACCTGCCGCCCGCCCCCGCCATGAAAATGATTTTAGCCTGCCTCGCCCTCGCCACCGCGTTCTCCACCCCCGCCGCGGCGCAGCCCTCCTTTACCGGTCCGGTCCCCACGCCGCCGGCCGACACGCGCGCCGACACCCTGCGCCGTGCCTACCTCGCGCGGGTGAACGAAGTCATTGATACCACGCTCGCCGCCGTGGCGCCCGGCCAGCCCCTCTCCCGCGAGCAACTCCTCGCAAAACTGGTGCGCCATCAGGACGCCGCGCAGGTCTCGCAACGCGTCCTGGAGCTGCTGCGTGAGCCGCAGTCCGGCGACATGTTCTGGATGTTCCCGTGGACCGCCATCGCCTATCTCGGCCGCGACCAGCTCTCCCCCGCGGCCCGGGCCGCCATCCGCGAGGCGTGGCGCACCTATTTCCCATTGCGCGGCGACACGGAAAACCACTGGGCGATGTATTACTCCTCGCTCTATCTCATGGCGGAACTTTACCCGGACGAGCCCGGCGAGACCTGGTTCAACGGCAAGAGCTCGGCGGAGAATCTCGCCGAGGCCCGCGGGTATCTCATCCACTGGCTCGATCTCTCGACCACCATCGGACAGGGCGAGTTCAACCCGACCCACTACATCGGCGAATATGCGATTCCCATGCTCTACCTCGCGGCCTGGGCCAAGGATCCCGCCATGCGGCAGCGCGGCCAGATGAAACTCGACTGGCTCATGGCCGACCTCGCGGCCAGCACCCTCCACGGCGTACTGCTCGGCCCCAACGCCCGCACCGACGACACGTCGGTCATCGAGCACTGGAACGGGCTCGTCTCGTATTTCAGCTGGACGATGTTCGGCAACACCCCGCCGCCCGCCAATTACGGCGGCTGGGGCGTTTACTTCGCACTCGCCGCGGAAAACTACCAGCTGCCCGAGGTCATCCGCCGCATCGCCGTGGACCGCGCCGGCGACTACGTGCAGCGTGACCTCAAACGCTCGCGCCAGCGCTGGCGCTACAGCGACGTCGCGATGGCGCCCATCTGCAAGACCAGCTACCGGCGCCGCGACTACGCCGTCGGTTCCTATCAGGGCGGCCTCGCCGATCCCATCCAGACCCACGTGTGGGATGTGACGTGGGCGGTGCCGGATCCGCGCGGTGTGCACAACACCATGTTTTCGGTGCATCCCCTCTCCTCAGACCAGGTCATGCAAACCTACTTCACCGAGCTGCCCGACGCGATGATCGACGGCCTGGCGAGCGCGGGAAAGCCGTCCTACGACGTGCCCGACAAACTCCTCGGTTGCTCGCCCTTCGAGCAGGTTTTCCAGGACCTCGACACCGTCATCGCCCTCTACGACATTCCCGCGGGCACGCGCTTCCCGCACATCAACGGCTTCTTCTCGCGCGACCTCGTCAACGTCACGGAAGACCCCTCCGGCTGGATCTTCGCCCGGGGCGGCAACACCTACCTCGCCTACCGGCCGCTCGCCGGCTACGAGTGGCAGCAACGGCTTGGCTACCGGCATCTGCCCTCGACCGGCGGCGGCTACAAGTGGGAACGCGTGGACCAGGGCGACAAACTGCTCTACAGCCCGCATCGCCAGAACGGCACGATCGTGCAGGCCGCGAGCGCATCGGAGTTCAAGTCTTTCGCCGACTTCCAGGCCGCCATCAACGCCCTCCCGCTCACCTTCCAGCTATCGCCCACGCCTGCCGTGAAAATGACCACCCTCCGCGGCAGGCGTGTTGCGTTCACCTATGGCCAGGCACCCGTCGTTGACGGTGCGCCGCTTGACTACACCAGGTGGAAGCTCTTCGAGGGTCCGCATCTCAACGCTGAGAAAGGCTCGCGCCAACTCACCATCACGCACGACCGTCTCACCCGCGTGCTCGATTTCAACACCCTCACCATCACCGACCAGGTCAATGAATAAGAAACCTCAAACGAGATGAAATGTGGAAATCAGGGAGGATTGAAATGCCTCTGAAAATTATTCTGGAACTCAGGAACTCAGGAATCGGACCCTGGGTTTTTGGCTTTTCCCAGAGTTCCTGAGTTCAAGATTTATCCCGTTTTGGATCCGCAGCTGTTTTCTGATTTTCACATTCAATTCCACGCGACTCACCGCTCCAAAATCATCATCCCTAGCTCCATGCCCGCCAAAACCCTCCTCCTCGCCCTCCTCCTCGCCGGCACCGCCCAGGCCGCCGCCCCGGCGTACGACTTCTTCATCTGCGCCAATATCAACCGCAACTACGTCATCGGCTCAAAGATCACGACGCTCAACGGCGTCTACCAGCGCACCGATGCCGGCGAGTGGCGGCACATCGGTTACAACGACACCGGCATCACGGCCGTCGCCTTCGATCCGCGGAATCACAACGTGTCCTACACCACGGCCATGAACGGCCTCTGGCGCACCCTCGATGGCGGCCAGCACTGGCGCATGTGCAACAGTTGGGACATGACCGAGGGCCGCGACGTGGCCGTTGATCCCAACGCACCCGACCACGTCTATGTCGCCCTCACTGACGGTGTGGCCGTCTCGACCGACCGCGGCCAGACCCTCGTCCGTCGGGAAAACGGCCTGCCTGCCCGCGGCAAATACACCCAGGCGATCAAGGTCGACCGCACCCGTGCCGGCCGCGTGCTCGCCGCCTGCGAAATCGGCATCTACCTCACCGAGGACGGCGCGCAGAACTGGCGCCAGGTCCTCCCGACTAAGGAAACCGTCAACGACGTGCAGCAGTCGCCGCACGACCCCAAGCTCTGGCTCGCGATCACGCAGAGCGCCGGTGCGTGGATCTCGCGCGACGGCGGCGTGACTTGGTCAAACCTCCCCGGCGTCCCCGCCGACCGCGCACTCTACAACGTGACCTTCGACGTCACCAACCCGCAGCGCTTCGCCATCGGCAGCTGGGCGAAGGGCGTGCTCACCTCCGAGGACGGCGGCAAGACCTGGCAGACGCGCAACGCCGGCCTGCCTGAAGGCCATTGCGTCTGGCGCGTCGGCGTCGATCCCGCCGGCCGGCTCTACGCCAGCGTCGTGAAGGAAACCCTCTATGTCTCCGATGATTTCGGCCGCACCTGGAAAAAGGACGCCCTCGAGGGCTCACTGGTGAACAGTTTCCTCATCCTCCCCCGGGCCGCGAAGTAACCCCTGCATACCCACCTGTCATGAATCGCTTCATCCTTTCCTGTCTCACCTTCGCCACCGCGACCCTCCTCACGGCCCAGCCCTCCTTCGAGGCCCCGCCGCCGCCGACCGCACCTGTCCAGGACGCGGGTCAACGCCACGAGGCCTACCTCAAGCGCGTCGACGAAGTCCTCGACTGGCGCGCCGGTCGCATCGACATCACGCAACCCGACAAGCACCTCGACATGGCCGCCATCGCCGTCCTGCTCACGCGCGGCGAGCACTACGATGTGTGCAGCCAGCGGGTGATCGAGATGATGAAGGACCCCGGCACCGGTCCCTTCTGGATGTTCCCGGCGGTCTGCGTCGCCTACACCGGCCGCGACAAGCTCACGCCCGAGGCGCAGAAAGCCATCCGCGAGGCCTGGCGCACCACGCGCCAGCTGCGCGGCGACACCGAGAACCACTGGGTGATGTATTACTCCTCCCTGTATCTCATGGCCGATCTCTATCCCAACGAGCCCGCCGAGACGTGGTATTCCGGCAAATGCTCCGCCGAGAACCTCGCCGAGGCCCGCGGCTACCTGCTGCACTGGATGGACGACCTCACCACCTCGGTCGGCCAGGGGGAATACAACCCCTCCCATTACATCGGAGAGTACGCCATCCCCATGCTGTTCCTCGCCACCTGGGCCAAGGATCCGGAAATGAGAATCCGCGGCCGCATGATGCTCGACTGGCTCTTCGCCGAGTTGGCCGCCAACACCCTCAACGGCGTCCTCCGCGGTCCCAACTCCCGCACTGACGAGGGCTCAGTGATCGAACGCTGGAACGCCCTCACGTCCTACTTTTCCTGGCTGCTCTTCGGCAACACCCCGACCCCCTCGGGTTACGGCGGCTGGGGCGTCTACTTCGCACCGGTGGCGAAAAATTACATGGTGCCCGAGGTCATCTACCGCATCGCCACCGATCGCAGCGGCGACTACGTGCAGCGCGACCGCGCCCGCACCCGCCGCTACTGGCGTTACAGCGACGTGCTCTCGCCCCCGGTCTACAAGATCAACTACCTGCGCCGCGACTACGCCGTCGGCTCCATCCAGGGCATCGTCAACGACGCCATCCAGGGCCACGCCTGGGACGTGACCTGGGCCGAACCCGATCCCCGCGGCAAGCACAACACCATGTTCTCGCTGCACCCGCATTCCTCCATGCGCGCGATGCAGTCGCAGTTCGCCACCTTCCCCGAGGCCATGATCACGGCCGTCACCTTCGAGGGCAAACCGTCCTACGACTCGCCCGACAAGGTCCTCGGGGCCTCGTCCTACGAGAAGATCTTCCAGGACCTCGACACGGTCATCGCCCTCTACGACATCGCGCCCGGCACGCGCTTTGAGCACATCAACGGCTTCTTCTCGAAGGACCTCTTCAACGTCTCCGAGGACAAGTCCGGCTGGATCTTTGCGCAGGGCGGCCGCACTTACCTCGCCTACCGCCCGCTCGCCCCGTACCATTGGATCCCCTACCTCCACTACAGTGGCGGCTGGGCCAAGGAAAAGCTCCCCCTCGGCGGCCGGCTGCTCGTCAGCCCGCACCTGAAGAACGGCACCATCGTCCAGGCCGCGAGCGTGGACGAGTTCGCCGACTTCGCCGCGTTCCAGGCCGCGATCAGGGCGCTCCCGCTCAAGTACAGCCTCGAGTCCGTTCCCTCCGTCACCATGCAGACCCTGCGCGGCAAGCAAGTGACCTTCACCTACGGCGAGGCCCCGGTCATCGACGGCAAGCCGCTGGATTACTCGAAGTGGAAACTCTTCGAGGGCCCGTATCTCAACGCCGAGGTCGGCGGCCGCAAAATGACAATCACCCACGGTCGCCTGCAGCGCGTCCTCGACTTCAACACCCTCACCATCACCGATCACGTCACCAAGTAGGGATCATAAATATCTGGAACTCAGGAACGCTGGAAAACAGCCCAACTCTGGGCTTTCCCTGAGTTCCAGAGTTCCAGATTCATTTCATCAGGGACGACTTAAACTTTACCCTTAAACTTCAACTGCATCCCCGATGCCCACTCACCTCACCATCCATACCGCCGAGCCCGGTCCGGTCATCGACCGGCATATCTTCGGCCATTTTGCCGAGCATCTCGGTCGTTGCATCTACGACGGACTTTGGGTCGGCGAAAGCTCCCCGGTGCCCCACGTCCGGGGCTGGCGCCGCGACCTCGTCGCCGCGCTGAAGCAGATCCAAATTCCCAACCTGCGCTGGCCCGGCGGCTGTTATGCCGACGACTACCACTGGCGTGACGGCATCGGCCCGCGTGAAAAACGCCCGCGCCGCATCAACGCGCACTGGGGCGGCGTGGTCGAAAGCAACGCCGTCGGCACGCACGAGTTCCTCGATCTCTGCGAACAGCTCGGCTGCGAGCCCTACCTTGCCGGTAACGTCGGTAGCGGCACCCCGCGCGAACTGCGCGAGTGGGTCGAGTATTGCAACGCCACCGCCGGCTCCCTCGCCGAGGAGCGCGCCGCCAACGGCCATCGCGACCCATGGAAGGTCCGTCTCTGGGGCATCGGCAATGAAAACTGGGGCTGCGGCGGCAACATGACCGCCGAGCAATATTCCGCCGAGCTCCGCCGCTACTCGACCTACACGCGCGATTTCCCCGGCGCCCCGCTCATGCGCGTCGGCTGTGGCGCCAATGGCGACGACTTCCGCTGGACCGACGTCGTCATGCGCGACGGCGCCAAAGGTCCCTTCGGCGGCCCCATGATCCAAGGCCTCTCGCTGCATTACTACACTGTGCCCGGCTCCTGGGCCAGGAAGCATCCCGCCTCACCCTTCGACGCTGCGGGTTGGAAAACTGTCATGGCCCTCGGCTGGAAAATGGAAGCCATCGTCCGTGGCCATCGCGCCATCATGGACCGCTACGATCCATCCGGCGCCATCGCCCTCGTCGTGGACGAGTGGGGCTCCTGGTATGAGGTCGAGCCGGGCACCAACCCCGGTTTTCTCTACCAACAGCAGACCGTGCGCGACGCCGTCCTCGCCGCGCTCACGCTCAACATCTTCATCAACCACTGCGAGCGGGTGCGCATCGCCAACCTCGCGCAGACCGTCAACGTCCTCCAGGCCGTTGCGCTCACCGAGGAAGGCGGCGGTCGCCTCGTCCTCACGCCCACGTGGGACGTTCTCGGCCTCTACCTGCCGCATTACGACGCGAAGCGCCTGCCGGTGCACAGCGACGCCGCCACGCTCCAGCACGACGGCCTTTCCTACCCCGCCGTCTCCGCCACCGCCTCGCTCGCCGCCGACAACTCCGTCACGGTCACCGTCTGCAACACCGACCCCGCCGCGTCCGTTGAAATCACCCTCGCGCTCACCGGCCGCACGCCCGCCGTCGCCGACGCCCGCGTGCTCGCGTCTTCCCTGCTCACCGCCTGCAACACCTTCGACCAGCCCCGCGCCGTCACCACGCGCCCGCTCGACGGGGTGCGCGTCAACGGTCAGCGGGTTTCCGTGACACTCCCGCCGGGCTCCGTCGCTGCGCTTCATTTCGCATGAACTACGTCTCAGCCCTGCCTTTGGGCAACGTCCGCTTCACGCACGGCTGGCTCGCCGAGCGGACCCGGCTCGTGCGCGACGTCGTCATCCCCTACCAGTGGGAGGCGCTCAACGACCGCGTGCCCGGCGCCGAGCCCAGCGGCTGCGTGCACAACTTCCAGGTCGCCGCCGGCGAGAAGGAGGGAAAATTCCACGGCCTTTTCTGGCAGGATTCCGATCTCGCAAAGTGGATCGAGGCCGCGTCCTACCGACTCGCCACCCACCCCGACGCAGCCCTCGCGGCCGAGCTCGACCGCCTCATCGCCACCATCGCCAAGGCGCAGGGCGAGGATGGTTACCTCAACACCTTCTTCCAACTCGTCGAGCCGCAGAACCGCTGGGCCAACCTGCGCGACTGCCACGAGCTCTACGTCGCCGGCCACATGCTCGAGGCCGGCGTCGCGCATTTCCGCGCTACCGGCAAACGCACGCTCCTTGTCGTCGTCTGCAAGCTCGCCGATCTCATCGAGCGCACCTTCGGCCTCGGGCCCGGCCAGATTCCCGGCTACTGCGGCCACGAGGAAATCGAACTCGCCCTCGTGAAACTCGCCCGCGCCACGGGAGAAACACGTTATGCCCGGCTCGCCGCCTACTTTGTCAACCAGCGCGGCCAGCAGCCGAATTACCTCGAGGAGGAAACCAAGCGCCGCGGCGACAAGTTGCCCTGGCACATGTATTTTGACGGCCTCGCCACCCTTCAGGCCGCGCGCCCCGTGCGCGAACTCACCGAGCCCGTCGGCCACGCCGTGCGCCAGATGTATCTTCTCGCCGCCATGGTGGATCTCGCCGTCGAGCTGCAGGACAACTCGCTCCTGCGCTCTTGCCACACGCTCTGGGACGCCATCGTCCACCGCCACCTCTACCTCACCGGCGGCGTCGGCTCCGAGCCCTACGGCGAGAAGTTCGCCGCGCCCTACGACCTGCCGCCCGACCGTGCCTATGCCGAGACCTGCGCCGCCATCGGCGTGATTTTCTTCGCGCGCCGGATGCTCGATGTCGAGCTGCGCGGTGAGTTCGCCGACGTGATGGAACGCGCGCTCTACAACAACGTGCAGAGCGGCATGTCGCTCGACGGCACGAAGTTTTTCTACGTCAACCCGCTGGAGCTCATCCCCACCGTGGCCCGGCGCCGCCATGAATGCCACCTTGTGAAGACGCAGCGCGTCGGCTGGTTCGGCTGCGCCTGCTGCCCGCCCAATGTCGCGCGACTCTTCGCCTCGCTCGGCGAATACGTTGCCTCGCAACGCGCCGATGGCCTCGCGCTCCACCTCTACGCCGGGGGCGACCTGCGCTACACCGCCGCCGGCACGGATGTCCGGCTCACCGTGCGCACCGACTACCCGTGGACCGAAACCATCGCGATCGAGGTCAAGTCGATCACCACCTTGTCGCGCCAGAGCGCCGCAGGAGCGACGGCGGCCGCGTTCACGCTGCACCTGCGCATCCCCGGCTGGTGCCGCGGGGCAAGGCTGACCCTCAACGGCCGGCCGCAGCCGCTCGCGCCGGTCGACGGTTACGTGGCCCTGCAGCGCACGTGGCAACCCGGCGACGCGCTCGTGCTCACGCTGCCGATGCCGGTCGAGCGCGTCCACGCCGACCCGCGCGTCACCACCGTCGCCGGCCAGGTGGCCCTGCAGCGCGGACCGCTCGTCTATTGCTTCGAGGAAGCCGACCACGGCGCCAACCTCGCCGCACTCGCCCTCCCGCGCACCGCGGAATTGACCGCGCGCGCCGACGCCGCATTCCTCGGCGGCTGCGTCGTCATCGAGTCCACCGGCACGCGCGACCAAACCACCCCCACCCTTTATTCCACGACCACGCCGGTCGCCGCGCCGGTCGCCCTCCGCGCCATCCCCTACGGCCTCTGGGCCAACCGCGGCGAAGGTGAGATGCGGGTCTGGATCCGCGAATCATGCACCACTTAATAATCCCCAATACCCAATTTCACTTAATAAGTGAAAAGCCCTCCGGCGTTGCCTGGGGCCGGCGGGGCCTGGCTGGCCTTGCCCTGCTGACCCTGCTGGCGGCTCCGTTGTGTGCCCAGCCCGACCAGGCCGTGCAGGACGCCATCTACGCCGACGCGCTCGCCGACCCCGCCGGTCACGCATTCCTCACCCGGCTCTGCGACGACTTCGGCGGCCGTCTCACCGGCTCGCCCGCTAACTGGAGCGCGCTGGAGCGCACGGTGGCGGAGCTCAAGACCCTCGGCATCGAGGCGCGTTTGGAAAAATTCAAGATGCCCGGCTGGATCCGCGAACAGGATGAAGTAACCCTGCTCGCACCGCTCCGGCGGCCGCTCCGCGCGGTGGCCTTCAGCTACACGCAGCCCCACGCACCCTTCGAAGCCGACGTCGTGGACCTTGGCGAGGGCCGCGAGGAAGACCTCGCCAAACTCGTCTCGCCGCAGGGCAAAATCGGCCTGCTCGCGCCCAACACCACCGTCCCCCGCGGCCAGTATGAGGCCGCCGCCGTGAAGCACGGTCTGCGCGGCATCCTGTGGATCAACCGCGTGGCCGGCGGCCAGTTGCTCGCCCGCACCGGTTCCTTCAAGGGCGAGCCGATGCAGATCCCCCTCTACAACATCACCCAGGAAGAGGGCAACTGGTTGCTCCGGCTGGTGCAGCGCGGCCAGATCGTGCGCGTCCGTCTGCACACGCGCTCGCACTGCGAGGAGATCGAGACCGCCAACATCGTCGCCACCTTCCCCGGACGCACCGCCGACACCGTCGTGGTCGGCGCGCATTTCGACTCGTGGGACCTCGGCCAGGGCGCGATGGACAACGGCACCGGCACCGCGCAGGTCTTCGCCCTCGCCAAGGTCCTCCAGACCCGCGCCCCGCGCAACGAGCGCACCATCGAACTCGTCTGGTTCAACGGCGAGGAACAGGGCCTCTGGGGCTCGCGCGTCCACGCCCCCACGCTCCGTGGCCGGCCCGTCACCGCCATGATCAACCTCGACATGGTCGGCTTCCCGCTCTCGGTGAATTCCCTCGGCTACGACGACCTGCTGCCGCTGCTGGAGCGCTACAACACCTCCCTCGGCGAGCACAAACTCAAGCAGGGCGTGGGCAACATCAACTGGTTCGGCAGCGACCACACGCCCTATCAGCTCGAGGGCATCCGGGCCATCACCTTCGGCGGCCTCATCCCGCCCGAGTCGGTCCGCTACTACCACGACCTCGCTGACACGATCGACAAGGTGGACCCCAAGCTCATCCCCGAAGCCACCGCGGCCATCGCGGCGCTGGTCTACCGGCTCGCCAACGAACCCGGCCTCCCCACCGACCGCATGGCCGCAGCGGATACCGAGGCCCTGTTCAAGAAATTCGCCCTCGAGACCCGCATGCGCAGCGTCGGACTCTGGCCCTTTGCCGAACCCAAGCCCTGACCGCACACCGCTGGCGCCCCGCCACCGAACCACATGGTGCGTCCCCCTGCGATCCCGTTGCGCGATCCGTTATTCGCCGGGCCTGCCGCCGTCCGCCCCTCCCGCTGGTGGTTCGCAGTGGCGCTCGCGGTCCTCGCCATTCATCTCACCAGTGCACGCTGGCATGTGCTCCACGGTTCGCTGAACGCGGACGAGGGGTTTTACGCCATCGGCACCCGCGCGGTGGCGCAAGGTGAGATGCCTTACCGTGACTTCGGTTTTCCGCAACCGCCGCTGGTGCTGTATGCGAATGCACTCCCACTGCAGGCGGCGGGTTTCGGGCTGTTTGCCCAACGTGCCGTCAACGGCCTCTGGACGGCGCTGGCCCTGGGGCTGGCCGCCGCGTGGCTTGCCCGCCGCACGCACCCGGCGTGGGCCCTGGGCCTTGTGCTGCTTTTTTCGCTGTCCGCACCGTGGATGTATTTCAACCACCTCGGCAAAACCTACGGCGTCACCACCCTGCTCGCGCTGGTCGCCGCCCGGGTGTTTCTCGCCCTCCCGGCCGGCCCGCGCCGCAATTTTCTGCTGGGACTCCTCGCCGCCGCCGGCGCCGCCACCCGGCTGCCCGCCATCCCGTTCTTCGGCGCGTTAGGGGCGCTCGCCCTCTGGCCCGGCCGCCGCCCGACCGGACGCGAAGCTCTCGCCGCGGCCGGCGGGGCCGTATGCGGCAGCGTCGTGTTCATTCTACCCTTCTGGCTCGCCGCCCCGGAGGCCGGGCGTTTCTGGGTCTTCGACCTGCACCGCCTTTCCCTCCTGGAGCGGCCGTGGCAGTTGTCTTGGCGCGAGGTCGCCGTGCTCTCCCCCGCCGCGTGGTTGCTCGCCGCCCTGGCCCTGATCGTGGCCACGCTCCGCCACCGATTGTTCACGCGCGAAACCGGCGTGCTGCTCGCCGCCGGTGCCACCCTCGCGGCCAACCTGCTGCCGAGCGGTGTCTATGAGGAATACGCCGTGCCCTTCCTGCTTCCGCTGGCCGTGGCGGCCGCGGCGCTGCTCTACCGGGAGCTCCCGTCGCGCCAGCCTGCCCTCCTGCTTGTGGTGGGCGTTGCGCTCCTGCTGGCGCAGGCGCTGACCGCCCCGCTGCTGTGCGGCCGGCTGCAGCCTGAACGCCGCGGCACCGCCAGCCAGTGGCTCTCACCCCGCATGCCGCCCTACAATCCCGCCCTGCCGGACCAGCTCGCACTGGCCCGCCAGATCGTCGAAACCGAACTCCTCCCGGGGGCACCTTTCATCGGCACCAACCTGATCCTCGCCGCCGAAACCGGCCGCGCGGTGCCCTCCGAACTGCGCATGGGTCCGTTCTCCTGGACTCAGGAAATCCCGCCGGCACGCGCCGCCCGCCTCCACCTTGCCACCCGCCCGCA
>CAJBES010000040.1 GCA_903952145.1 uncultured Opitutaceae bacterium
CTGCTCATCCAGGGTCAGCTCGCGCCGGGGCAGATCAATCAGACTCCAGGGGTCGGGATGCTTCTGCAAACCCCAGATCTCCCTGATGCGGAGTCCGGCATAGAGCGACAGGACCCAGAACCCGATCTGATCCGTAAACATGGTCTCATGCAGGACGCGCATCACCTCGTAGGGCGTGTAGATCACCCCGGCACTGAACTCCGGCTTGGGCCGGGCCATGGCCAACCTCACCAAATTCCTGTCGCTATGCCCCGCTCTCACCATCCAGATAAAGAACCCGTTCAAGGTGGTCCAGTGCGCCCGCCGGGTGTTCTCCCGATGCCAATGGGCCAGATAACGCGCGATCTCATCGACCTCGAGGGACCTCACCCTGCGCTCGCCAAATTCAGCCAGGAAGGGGGCGAGGCGCAACCGGTAGACTGAGAGCGTCGAGGGGACGCGGCCATGTTTCGTGCTGGCCGCCAAAAAACCCTGGGCGCACTCGGCCGCCGTCGCGGCCGGATTCACGCAGCTCGCATGGCTGCTCCCCCAGGCCAATGCTTCGGGGACCGATGCCACCCCGTGGTCGGCGGCAAACTTCACCGCCGCCTCACCGTCCCGTAGCCGCCCGGCCTCGATCTCCGGCGCTCCGCCGGGGTGCACCGCGCCGGCAAACTCCTGCAGCTCGCGCCGCACCACCTCATCAACCTCGGTTTCACCCGGGTTGACGCCCGTGACTGCGGCCAGTGCCCGGCGCGCCAGCTCACGCAACTGGGTCTCCGACCACACTTCCGGTGCCTGCTTTGCGTCCGGCATGGTCAGAGGTGGTGGCGCACCCATTCCGGGGTTAGCTGGAAATAGGCCTCGGCCTCCTGCCGGGTGGCGAACCGGCGATAAAACACCCGGATGACATTCTCGGAATTGCCCGCCCGGCGGGCGACCTCCGCATAGCTCGCCCCTTTCAGGGCGAGACCGTAGGTGATGAAGGCCCGCCGGGCCATATTGGAGTAGCCAAGGCGGTTGAAACGTTCCGGCACCTGGTCCGGCGGCACGCCCAGGCGCAGCCCGATCACCTCGCGCCGCTGCTGCGTAAGCACCCGTTCCGAATTTTTCGGCCAGAAGGGTCGGTTTTCACGCCGCAGCCATTCGAGCCAGGGCGGCAGGATCGGATGCATCGGAGAATGCCGGTGCTTCACCTTGGCGGCGTGGGCCGGCACGGCAATGACCCGGCCCAACGGGTTGAACCAAGACCAGGGATTGTCCTGCTGGCTCAGGCGTTTGATCTCCATCGAACGCAGGCCCGAAAACAGGGCCAGGACCCAGAATCCGATCTGGTCCGTGTCGAAGGTGCGGCGCAGAATGCCGCCGGCCTCCGCCGGGGTGTAGAACAAGCCCCGATGGCCAAGGGGCAGTGGATGCGCCATCGCGGCCGGCACCGGATTGGCCCAGGCGTATCGCACCGCTATCAGCCACCGGTAGAACTCCCGTAGTTTCAGCCAGTGGTTGCCGCGCGTCGTCGGCGACTCCCAGTGGTTGAGGTGATCGGCCAGCTCAAGGGCCGAGATGGTGCCCGGACGGCGCGCGCCGAAACGCTTCGCAAAACTCCGCAAACAACTGCGGTAGCCATGCAGGGTGATCAAACGGCATCCCTCCCCTGCCTTGACCGCCATGAATTGCCGGACGCAGTCTTGGACCGTCGGGGCAGAGGCATGCAAGCTCTGGGCGACGTAGGCCCTTAACGTAGCCTCGGCCGAAGGCAGGCCGTAGGCCGCCGTGAGGCTCACGGTCTCAAGGACCGGATCATGACCATGGATCGGCAGTCGCCCGGTCCGGCAGGCGTACCTCAGCGCCGCCCGGCAAACTGCCGCCGCCACGGCACTGCCAGGTCCAGGCATGGGGGTGCCGACGGTGATCACAGCTTGTCGGGCGTGAGGGTAAAATGCTCCAGCGCATGCTCCCGCGACACTTTCTGGTAGTAGAAAACCCGGATGTTGTACTCCGAGTTGCCGACATCCGAGGACACTTCGGCAAAACTCGCATGCGGCAGGGCCAGCCGGCACGAAATGTAGGTGCGGCGCCCGATGTTGGCGACTGCCCCAGCGGGCACCCAATGGGGGCGTTTTAAAAAAAACTCCGGCGGATAGTGTTTCCGCAGCACCGTGAAGCGATCCTCGCGAAAACGGCGGCTGAAATCACCGGCCATCACCCGGTAATTGCGGTCCTTGGCCCAGCGGAGCCATGCGTCCAAAACCGGCAGGATCGGGACGATGCGCGGCCAGACTTTGGAGGGCTGGTCCCGCAGATCAATGGTCCCGGCCTCCAGATTGAGGTTCTGCCAGGGATGCTCCAGCCCTTGCAGCAGCCTGACCTCATCGGTGCGCAGTCCGGCAAACAATGACAGCGCCCAGTAAACGATGGTCTTGTTTTTGATCGCCTGCCGCAGCAGGTGGCGCGTCTCGTCCACCGTCAGCACATGACGCTCGGGCAGGGTCGGACGTGGTTTCCGCATCGCCAGCATCACGGGGTTTTCCGACACCAGATTCATCCGCTGGGCCCAGCTGAAAAACGAGGCGAGCACCTGCCATAAGCTGCGGCGGGTGGTCAGATTGGGCCACCGCATCAGATACCGGGCCATCTCCTCGGATCTGATCGTCGTCAGCAATCGGCCTTCGAAATCGAACGCGAAGCGCCGCAGTATCTGGTAATGGTATCTGAGGGTTTGCTCCCGGACCCGCTCGCAGAGCTTGCCCAGGATGAAATCATAGATGGCGCTCGGCAGGTCGGACTCGGTGGTCACGGGCCGATGCAACACATACCACGCCAGCGCACTCCGCAGGCTGCCGATGCCCTTTTCCCGGGCAAGGCGCGTGGCGCCGGCCGCATCCGCGATTTCGACCGGGGTCATCCAGCCCAGGTCAAGCGAGGTCGGGTCCAGCTCGACCGCCGGCTCAGCCGGAGGCGTCGGCTTGAGGTCGGGAGGGGGCCGCGCCATGAAGGATTCCATGGCAGCGGCGATACTGGCGACCCTGGCCGGGTCGGGTTCCGCCCCCCGGTTATACAGGCAAAACCGGCGGATTTTCCGCCAGATTTCGTCTTCCTCGGGAGAAACCGCCAGCATTCGGCTGCGGCGCACAGAGCGTTTCCGCGGGAGCGATGGTTGGGAGGAGGCCACGATGATTCGACTCTGTTCGACTCGGGCCATGCTATCTATAGAGTGTCAAACTAAATCAACTCTTAAGATGGTAGAAGTCGGCATTGCGGGCCTGTATCCTGCAGCGTGCACAGCGCCAAGAAAGTCCAACGCGTTTTGGGGGAAGCGTTCCGCGCCGAACGCAAGGCGCTTGGACTGAGCCAGGAACAGTTGGCCGAGGCCGCCGGCATCAGCCGCAACTACTACGGCAGTGTCGAACGCGGAGAAAAGATGCCTTCAGCCTTGACCGTGCTTCAAATCGCCGAGGCTCTGAAACTGACCGGGGCCGAGCTGCTCGCCCGCGCCAAGGTCTGACCGGGTGACCGCAGCCACGGCGGCCGGGGCTGGACGACGATCCTGGACGGCTCTGCCTCCGCACCACTTTACCGGGGGCCACGCCGGCCAAGGTAGTCCGCGCGGGGCGAACGCTCGCCACTCATGAAAATCGCTGCTGCCAGCCTGCGTTGGCCACTGGCTCCGGCAGGTTAAGCCAACGACGCCAACCAACCCGACCGGGTCGCGGCCTCCAGCCAGGACGCCGGCGTACCGCTGCACGAGCCGTTCTGGCTCCTCTGCCTGAACTGCACGGTACGGCTGCTCGCTCCGGGGGTCCCTGACCGGGGTCTGGGCGCCCTCCCGCGGTGTTCCGGATCACCGTGCTGGCCTCGGACAATACCGGGGGATTATCCTTCTCCCCATCATGCCAGACACCCCCGTCATTAATCCTTCCCCAGGTGCGGGCTTTCCCCCGGTAGTCCTGCCGGCAAAGACCTCGGGCCTGCATCCGGTCGCACGCCAACTGCTGGTGGCACTGCGGGCGGCCGATCCCGACCCCGCGGGCCGGGTGCGGGTTGAACAACTGACCGCAGTACCCGCAGTGCTGGTCACGCAGGGACAGATCGCCGCCGCCGCCCGGGCCTGTGATGCGATCATACGGGCCTTGGCTGCACGGGGCGTCCCCTTCAAGCCAGCGCGCCGTTCGTGGCAATCCGGCTACTTC
>CAJBES010000041.1 GCA_903952145.1 uncultured Opitutaceae bacterium
AAACTTCCTGGGGAGCCAGTGACGGCCAATTGATTATACTGAAAAATAACGACGGTTCCCGTGAGGTTATTTCTTATGGTACAGAGAAATTTGCTGTTGCCCCCGAAAAAGAAACTGTTGTTGCGGTTGCACTGGACATAGACCGCAGGGAAATAGGGCAGGCGAAAGGGGAGCTCCGGGGCGGATTGTATCATATTAAGACTTTTCCCGGTGCAATAAGCTATCTGCTAAAATGAAAAATAAAAATGATTTTATTACTGCCGTGCTTTTTTTATTAGCCACCTGCTTAATAATGAAAGTTTCGGGTCAAAATAAAATATCAGAGGTTGGCAGCACCAGACTTGTTCGTGTCGTATTGCCATTGAAACCAAATGATTTGCTCGAAAGGATAGTTAATGTCTTCGTCCGTCAGGTCCAGGAGCACTGCGAAGCCAAGGTAATTACGACGGACGATTCGCCGCATGCGATCGAACTGGCGCTTGCGCCGGGGATCGGTGCGGAAGGCTTTCGCATAGAGGTCCGTCCGGGTGGCGGCGTCCGGATCGTCGGTAATGACGAGCGGGGGCTGCTTTACGGAACGGGCAAGTTCCTGCGGACGAGCCGCTATGACCAGGGCGGGTTCACGCCGGGCACTTGGCGTGGAACATCCGTCCCGCAGAAGCCGGTGCGTGGCATCTACTTTGCCACGCACTTCCACAACTACTATCATGAAGCCCCTGTCGAGGAGATCGGACGTTACGTCGAAGACCTCGCGCTCTGGGGATTCAACGAGCTGGTCATCTGGTACGATGCGCACCACTTCAACGGGGTTGAGGATCCGAAAGCGGTGGAGTTCCGGAAGCGCCTTCACGCTATCTTGGCCGCGGCCAAGCGGATCGGCATGGATGTCTCGCTGCTGGTCATCGGCAACGAGGCCTACGGCAATTCGCCGGCGGAGCTGCGGGCCACACCCGGCGCCGGACGCGGCGGCTACTATCCGTGCGCGGTCTGTCCGAGCAAGCCGGAGGGGATGAAGTACATCCTGCAATTGCTCGGCGAGCAATTCGACTGGGCCGCCGACCTCAAACCGCGTTCTGTCTGTATCTGGCCCTACGACCAGGGCGGTTGTGGCTGTGCGGAGTGCAAGCCGTGGGGTTCGAAGGGCTTTATGAAGTGCGTCGAAGAAATTGGCAAGCTCGCGCGTCAGAAGATGCCTGGAACCAAGATCCTGCTCTCCACCTGGTATATGGACAAGGCGGAGCTGGCCGGGGTCCTGAAGCAGCTCGGCGAACGGAAAGATCTGGTCGATGGCTTGGTCAACGAAGACAATATTCTTCCGGGTGCCGCAGGCTTGGGCGGCATGGACCAGCAGCCTGGCGCCACGGCACCGGTGTTGCGGCAGGACCTGCCGGTCGTCGGCTTTCCTGAGATCAGCATGCACGAAACCTTTCCCTGGGGCGGGTTCGGCGCGACGCCGCTGACGGGCCGGGCGCAAGGCCAGTGGAATGCGCAGAAGAAGAATATCGACGGAGCCTTTCCCTATTCCGAGGGGATCTATGAGGACATCACAAAGATCGTGTATAGCCAGTTCTACTGGAGCGACCAGGCAGCCGCGGAGACTGTGAAGGAGTACATCGCCTTCGAGTTCTCGCCGGATGTTGTGGCGGATGTGGCGGGCGTCATCAAGACGCTGGAACAGAACCATCACATGCGCTGGTGGCCGGGTCTGCACGACGGTGTGCCGCTTGAGATGAACTGGCTCCCATCGCGCGGTGCCAAGCCGCAGGCTGATCCCGGTGCCGAAGAGGCCTATGCCACGATGCAGCGGATCGATGGACTCTTGACGCCGCAGGCGAAAAAGGCCTGGCGCTGGCGCCAGCTCTACCTGCGCGCGTTGCTGGATTCGGAATTGAAAACCAATGGAGGCAAGCCCAATGACAAATGCAACGAGGCCTTTGCCGAACTGATCAAAATCTATCACGCGGAGAACGCCAGCGGAACTGTCCGTCCGCCGCTGTCCGAGTGAAGAAGGGGTAAATTATATGCAGTTGAACAAGTTATTGTTGAGAGTAAAAATGGAGATAAAAATGTATAAGCTATTGGTGATAGTAGCTGTCGTTGGCGGGATTTCTGCGGGCATGATGACCTTCGGAAGTGAAACCCTGGGTGCTGGGGAAGTCCCTTACGAATTGATCGTTGATTTCTCAAAGCCGGCGGGAAAAATCCGGCCACTCAACGGGGTCAACAACGGTCCCTTTGCCGCCGGAGATCATACGGCGGACATGAAAGCCATGCACAAGGAGGCGGCTTTTCCGAGCGTGCGCCTGCACGACTGTCACTGGCCCCACCCGGATGTGGTGGATATCCCGGCAATCTTTCCGCTGTTCCACGCGGACGCGGATGATCCGAAAAACTATCTCTTCGGACCGACCGACCGTTACCTTGCGCTGATCGCGGAACGCGGCGCGGAGATAGTGTACCGGCTGGGCATCAGCATCGAGCACAAGCCGGCCTTTCATACACGACCACCGGCGGATTTCGAGAAGTGGGCGAAGATCTGCGTCAATGTCATCAAGCATTACAACGACGGCTGGGCGGGTGGGAAGCATTACGGCATCAAGTATTTCGAGATCTGGAACGAGCCTGATATCGGCCCGCGGATGTGGACTGGAACCCCGCAGCAATACTTTGACCTGTACCGCACAGCGGTGACTGCAATCAAGGCTTACAATCCTGCCCTCAAAATCGGTGGCCAGGTTTCCTTTGTAAAAGGCAAATATACCAAGCCGTTCCTCGCCTATTGCCGCGACCAGAAGCTACCATTGGATTTCTTCTCGTGGCATCGTTACTCTGACACGCCGACCGATCTGATGGATGATGCCCGGCTGGTACGCTCGCTT
>CAJBES010000042.1 GCA_903952145.1 uncultured Opitutaceae bacterium
CGGAGATTCAGGCTCAGCTGCAGGCCCTGCCGCCGGAGAAGAAAACCGCCTTTCGCCGTCGGTTGGTCGACGAATTCAACCGGCCGCCGGCGAAAAAATAGCCGCCTCAGCGGCGGTGGGCTAGGACCTGCACCACGGCGGCATTGCCGGTGTGCGCGCTGCCCTCGATCACGTCGCGCTCGAGCTCCCGGGCGATTTCGAACCCAAGTCCGGCCAAGTCCACGCGCAACTGTGCCAGCGATACCAACAGTTCCGGGGTGGTCACCGGTCCGCCGGTGCGGTGCTGCACCTGGGCCGGGGTGTAGGCTTCGAGGATCAACACGCCGCCCGGTTGCAGGCCGGCGGCCGCTGCCGCGCAGACCTGCCGGCGCAGCGGCGGCGGCAGGTGCAGAAAGATCGACACGATGCCTGCCCAGTCACCCGGGGTGATGGTATAATCCTGCAGGTCCGCGACCGTGGTGGTGAGGGTGACGCCTTGGACCGCGGCAAGCTCCCGGGCCTTGGCCAGACCGACGGCGGACTGGTCCACGGCGGTGACGGCGTGGCCACGGCCGGCGAGGAAAACCGCGTTGCGGCCCTCGCCTTCGCCTAGGCAGAGCACCGGGCCGGCGGGAATGGCATCGGCGCAGGCACGCAGGAATTCATTGGGTGCCGTGCCAAAGACAAAATCGGTGGCGGCGTAGCGGTTGTCCCAAAATTGCGGATTCATTGTGGCGACAGGGCGCGTGCAAAAGTCCGTCTTGTCGAGCTTAACTTAATTGCGGAAAATACCTTCGTTGCCCGCGGCGCGGACGGGGCGACAGGCACGCCGATCAGCATAATGGTCAACATGATGCCGAGAGTTTCGGGCGACGGCTGTGGCGGAGAAGCGCGACGGCCTCGGCCCGGAAAATAAATGCGCCGAGCGCCACATGAGCGCGAAAACGAAACCGGCGTGGCTACCACTTCGGCCGATGCCCAAGGGTGGAGAACGGTTGTGGTGTGGGGGCGGGCTATTTTCTGGCGCGAACCGTCTGGGAACCGGCCGGTTTGACGGGCTTCAGGATGCGCAAAGCCAAGCCTTTCACCAGAGCGCGGCCGATTTTCATGCGGGCGCGCCGGACGATGCGGTCGAAAGTCTGGCGGGAAACGCCCATGTGCGTCGCGGCGGCGCCGTGAAAAAGGTCCTCCACATCGGCCAGGCGGATCGCCTCCAGTTCGTCCGCCCCGAGGACAACCTCCTCGAGTTCGTAGAGCGGGATACCCGCGGGTTTGAAAAAATCACAGGGCGGCTGGTGGGCAATGTGGCGGGGGCAGAGGGGGCGGGACATGGTAAATCAGAGCTTGCGCAGGTGGAGTAATGAGCATAAGCTCATAAAGTAATTATGTGTAAAGGTAATAGGATTGTTTGCCACTCTCCATGAAAATCGCCCTCCCACTTACAGCCACCGATGAATTTTCGCCGCACTACGGTGCGTCGGCCAAGTTTACTGTCTTCGACGTCGACCCGGTGCGTCGCCTCGTGCTACGACGGCTGATCGTGGTCCCGCAGGACTCCGAACCATGTGCGTGGCCCACCTTGCTGCGGGCCGCCGGCGTGGATCTCGTGCTGGCCGGTGGCATGGGGCGCGGAGCACAGATGCACATGGCCGAGCATGGGCTCAAGGTGTTGGTCGGTGTGCCGATGGGCACCCCTGAGGTCCTCGTCGAAGCCTGGATGGCCGGCGATCTCGCTACCGGCGTGAACACCTGTGACAGCTCGGGCCGGGGGCGGCATCACCATGGGGATCACGATCATGCCGGTCACTGCCACTGCGCCCACTGAAGAGCGTCGGCGGGTGACCCACCGGCGTGCCCATCCGCATTGCTTTGCATGCGGCGAAGCCGTCACGGGATGGCCGGGCATTCATTTCCGAGCATGGCCATCGAACCAACAACCAAACCAAAGAAAGGAAGGATAAAATGAAAGCATTTCCAGAAAGTGTGCAGCAGGCGTGGGCGAGCCACGAGGGGCCGGTCGTTCTGGCCACCGTCGATGCCGCCGGTCAGCCGAACGCGATCTACGCCAGCAGTGTCCGTGAATTCGGCGACGACCTGCTGGTGGTCGCCGACAACTATTTTAACAAGACCCGCGCCAACATCCTGGCAGGCAGCAAGGGTGCGCTCGTCTTCATCACCAAGGGACACAAATCCTACCAGATCAAAGGGAGCTTCACGTATCACACGAAGGGGCCGATTTTCGATGACATGAAGACGTGGAACCCGGCCAAGCACCCGGGAGTCGCAGCCGCGGCGCTAAAAGTGGAGCAGATCTACTGCGGTGGCGAACGGCTGGTGTAAGGCAGGCGCGGACCGGGCGGGCCACGAGGAACAGTCCATTGACACGCTAGGCCAAATAAAGAGCATATGCTCAATACGTGAACCCATGATAACTCTCACGGTTCTGGCGGAAAATACCGCCCGCGGTGCCGGCATCCTCGGCGAGCACGGCTTGGCCTACTGGATCGACACGGGCACCCACCGCGTGCTCTTTGACACCGGGCAGGGGCTGGCCCTGCTCAACAACGCTACCATCCTTGGGCTGGACCTCGCCCACGCTGACGCGATCGTGCTCAGTCACGGCCATTTCGACCATGTGGGCGGACTGGAGGCGGCGCTGGCGATGGCAAAGGACGCCGCGCTTTACCTGCACCCGCGCGCCGTGGAGCGGAAATATACCGGCTCCGATCCTGCCGGGGCGCGCCGCATCAGCGTGCCGTTCATAGAGATGGAGGAATTTCTGCATGATGAACGCCGGGTGTTTGCCAGCCGTGAGCCGGTGGAAGTCGTTCCCGGGATCTGGGCCACAGGGGAGATTCCGCGGACCAACGATTTTGAGGACACCGGCGGGCCGTTCTTCCTCGACGCGGCGCTGACGCAGCCCGATCCATTACTTGATGATCAGGCACTGTATTTCAAGACGGCGGACGGGATGGTGGTGGTGCTGGGCTGCGCCCACGCCGGGGTGATCAATACGCTCGCTTGGATCGCCAAACTGACCGGTGTCCAAACGATTCACACCGTGGTGGGCGGCATGCATTTGGAAAATGCCAG
>CAJBES010000043.1 GCA_903952145.1 uncultured Opitutaceae bacterium
GCACGCGCCCAGCTTGTGCGCGACGGCCAACCGCGCGGCACTGAGATCGGCCACCACCACGCGTGCTCCCCGCAGCACCTGCAAGGCCTGCTGGCAGAACAAACCGATCGGCCCCGCGCCGATGACGAGCACCGTCGCCGCCGGCAAATGCTGTGTGAGACGGGTTACGTGCAGGCCGTTGGCCAGCGGCTCCGCCAGGGCGGCCGCTTCCGCAGGCAGATGTTCCGGCCACCGGAGGAGACAGTGGGCGGGCACGTTGACGTATTCCGCAAATGCGCCCGGCCGGTGCATGCCGAATATCTGCCGCGCAGCACACAGGTGGGTGTCGCCCCGGAGGCACCGCACGCAGCGACCGCAGGGCACCAGTGAGTTGCTCACCACCCGGGCCCCGACCGGCCAGTCACGCACCACCGCGCCCGTCTCCGCAATCGTCCCGCAAAACTCGTGGCCCATCACCAGCGGGGGCGGGCGCCGCGGGCTGCGGTTTTTGAACGACTCCAATTCGCTCCCGCAAAGGCCGCAGGCGGCCACCTGCACGCGGACCTCGTCCGGTCGGAGCGGAGGGACCTCGACGTCGCGAATTTCAAGCTGGTCAAACTCAGGGTAGAAAAGGGCGCGCATGAGCGGATGTTTCCGTGGCCTCCGTCGCGGTGAAATGCAACGGAGAACCGTCATGAAAATTTGTGCCGCCCGCACCGGGGCCGGGTCCGCCCGCCATGCAGTTTTTGGAAATTCTTGGGTAGATTGCGGGCCGCATTCCGCGGGGGCTGGAGCGGCCACCCCGGTGAATAACCAGCCGGGACGCGGCGGGTGCTTGCACGCCGCGCCGGCTTCGCCCATTTGATTGTCTTTCCCATGAGCCAGACCCCCGACCTCCTCGCCGCACTCGCCGTGCGCCGCATCACCTATCCCGCCAAGTTCCAGCCGGTGGAAAAAACCGCCGCCACGGAGCTGGCCCGCCTGACCGGCGCGACCATCGGGCCGGCCGCGAAGCCCGGCCCCGGCGTCAACGTCGCCCTCGCCCCGCGCGATTGGGCCAAGAGCCTGCCCGCGGCGAAGCGCGCCCGCGCCGGCTGGATGTGGCTCAAGCTGGCCGCCGACGGCACCGGCGAAATCATCGCCGACGAAGGCGCCCTGCTCTACGCCGCCGTGCGCCTGCTGGCCAACGGCCTCACCGACGCCGCCCGCGCCAAGCTCGACCGCGGCCTCTTCATTCAGGCCACCTTCCCCTGGCACCGCCCGCACTGGGACAGCTGCCTCACCCAATACTGGCGCAGCGCCCGCAAGTTCGATCCCGAGCAATACATCGCCACGCTCGCCGAGAGCGGCTTCACTCACGTCGAGGTCAACGGCCTGCAGGCGCACATGCCGTTCGAGGACTCCGTCGCGGCCGAATACTATTCGCAGTTCTACAGCTATTGCCCCGGTTTCAATCACTTCGTCGACACACCGCTCACGCGCGGCCTCTGGCCGGTGCACTACCTCGAGGCCAATCTCAACCATTTCAAGAAGCTCGCCGCGCTTGGCCGCAGCTACGGCCTGAAGCCCGGCGTGTGCATGTTCGAGCCGCGCACGCTGCCCGAGCGTTTCTTCCAGCGCTACCCGACGCTCCGCGGGGCGCGGGTCGACCATCCGTTCCGCTCCCGCCTGCCGCGCTACTGCCTGGCGCAGGACCACCCGGTCACGGTGCAGCACTACCGCGCCGCGCTGCAAAACCTGATGCAGGCCGTGCCGGACCTCGCCTGCATGTCGGTGTGGACCAA
>CAJBES010000044.1 GCA_903952145.1 uncultured Opitutaceae bacterium
CACGCGGACCAGGCTGGCCGGCGACCCGCGCGTGAAGCTCACCCACTCCGATCACCGGGCCATGCTCGCAGAGGTCGCGTGCGACGCCGTGGTGGTAGGCGAGTGGTTTGCCAAGCGCGGTCGTGTGGTCCTCGACTGCCTCGCGGCCGGCCGGCACGTGCTGGCCGACAAGCCCATGTGCACAACCCTCGCGGAGCACGACGAGATCGTCCGCGTCGCGACTGCCGGAAAACTCACCGTCGGCATGATGCTCGATATGCGCGACTCCGGCGTGTTCATCAAAGTCCGCGAACTGGTCCGCGCCGGGGAGATCGGCGAAATCCGCTCGGCCGCGCTCGGCGGCCAGCATCCGCTGCTGCCCGGCGTGCGGGCCGGCTGGTATCACGAGGCGGGCAAGCACGGCGGCACGATCAACGACATCGCGCTCCACGGCCTCGACCTGGTGCCGTGGGTCACCGGGCAGGCGCTGCGCCGCGTGACTGCCGCCCGCGTGTGGGCGACGGGCGTGCCGGCGGATTCCCATTTTCTCAATGCCGGCCAGTGCATGCTGGAGCTGGCCAACGGCGCCGGCCTGATGGTCGACGTTTCCTACGTGGCACCGAACAGCTTTGGCTACACTTTGCCGCTGTATTGGCGGCTTACCCTCTGGGGCAGCCTCGGCGTGCTCGAGGCCAGCATGACGACAAAGGAGATCACGCTGTACAAGGAGGGCGAGAAGACCGCCCGCACCGTGCCGATTGCCGCGCCCAACCCGGGCGGTTATCTCACCGCGTTCCTGCAGGAGCTGCACGGCCAACCCGGCGCCAGCCTCACCCAGGCCGAGATTTTCCGGGCGAGCTGGGTGAGCCTCAAGGCGCAGGAGGCCGCCGACCGCGGCCTGCTCAACGTGGAGCTGTAAGCGGCGTCCGCATCCAGCACGGAGGAAACCGCCACCATGAATCCCGCGGAATTCTGCAAGCTCCGGCCCTACCGGTCGCTGATGCAAAACAGCCTCTGGCATTGGGACGCCCATCCGGAGCTGCCGGAACTGGCCCCCCACGGCCGGATCGAGCTGGGCCGTTTTGAAGGACCCGGCGTCGTGCGCACCATCCACCTGACGCTGAACATCGAGGGCGGCGACCGCAGTGCGCTGTTGCGCGGGGTCTTCCTCAAGGTCCGTTACGACGGGCACGACTTCGCCTCCGTACAGGCGCCGGTCGGCGATTTCTTCTGCGATTCCTTCGGGGGCGAATCCATCCCCTATGCCAGCATCGTGATGGCCAAGCGGCCGACGCACTCGCTGTTCTGCTACCTGCCCATGCCCTTCCGGCAGGGAATCGAGCTTTCGCTGGTGAACACCACCGGCAAAACCGTCTCGGGCTACGGCTATGTGACCGCCGAGGCGCTGCCGGGCTGGGAGGAGGACTCCGCCTATTTCCACGCCCGCTGGCTCGACCGCACCGTGACGCTCCCCGACGAGACCGTGCCGTTGCTGGACACCCGGGGGCGCGGGCATTTCTTCGGGTGTCACCTCACGGCCGTGAGCCGGTGCCCGCATTTCGCGGAAAACCAGGGCATCTGCGAAGGTAACGACGAGTTCCGGGTGGACGGCGCCGTCACGCCCACCTGCAACTACCTCGGCACGGAGGATTTCTTCGGCTTCAGTTGGAACTGGCGGAAACTCTGGGCCGACCACCACTCCGGGACGACCTACCTCGGCGATGCGGATGGGGAGACGCGGCTGGCCTGCTACCGTTTCCTGCTCAACGACCCGGTGCGGTTCACCACCTCGCTGCAGGCGCGGATCAACTACCGGGACGAGATCCACAATGAGCACCTGCTGAAGGCCAAGGCCGAGGGCAACGGGCAGGTGCGCTTCGGCATCGTCACCTACTGGTATCAGGACGCGCCCGTCGATGCGCTCACCGTCTGAGCCGAATCATTCCAGTTGAACCACGAAGGCACACGAATCGGCACGAATGAAAACTCCGGCGGTGCATGAGGGCTGAAACATCCGCACCCCTCCGCGACGTGCAGTGCGCCGACGCCATCCCGTGGATGCAGGCGCGCGGCCGGATCCCCGGCGCCGGCGCCGTCACCTCGCTGCCGGATGTCTCGGAGGTGAACCTGACCTTGCCAGCTTGGCGGGAATGGTTCCTGCACGCCGTGCGCCTCGTGGTGGATGCGGTACCGGACGAAAGCGCGGCGCTTTTCTTCCAGTCGGACATCAAGCGCGACGGGGCCTGGATCGACAAGGGCGCGATGATTGTTAGGGCGGCGGAGGATGCCGGCGCCCGGGTGCTGTTCCATAAGATCGTCTGCCGCCGGCCGCCGGGACTGCTCACTTACGGCCGGCCGGGTTACACCCACCTGATCGCGGTCTCGCGGGCGCTGAAGTGTCCCGAGGTGTTGCCGCTGCCCGACGTCATCACCGACGCCGGTCGCCAGCCCTGGGTGCGGGCGATGGGCATCCGCGCGGCGGCACAGGCGGTGCGCTTTGCCCGGGAGCAGGCGGGCGCGACGCTGATCTTCGATCCCTTCTGCGGGGTCGGCACCGTGCTGGCCGTGGCCAACGCCCTCGGCCTGGACGCATTGGGCGTGGAGAAATCCAGAAAACGCTGCGAGCAGGCGTGCCTGCTCACGGTGCGGGCAGACGAGCTCTAAACAAATCGGTCAGATTATAGGAGCCTGCTTGCAGGCGATGGACAGCATCGACGGCTCTGGATCGGACTCCTCCGTCCTCTCCCTTAGCTCCTGTAAAAAATGCCTGGATGGTTTAATTGCGGCTTCGCGCGCCAGGTAAGCCGTGGTTGTTCGGCATGCTTGCGCCCGATGCGGACGGGCCGTCCGCGCTCCCAGGCGATCGCCTGCCAGCCGCCGTCGCCAAGGCAGGCCCCTACCTCGCCGGGGTCGCCGCCGGCACGGTCTCCGTGCGGACGGTCGTGGTGTTGAAATCCAGTGTCACGCGCTCGGTGCCATACTGCAGGGTGATGATGCCGGTGTTGCGGCGGGCGTTCAGCCACGGGCCCTCGAACAGCGGCCAGTGGTCGAGGTCGGCGGCGATGCCGTCGACGCTCCGGACACCGTGATGCTTGAAATCGATGCGGTGACCGCGGCCGGTGACATACGCCACGGTCAGCGTCCGTTCATTGAACACCGGCCGGTTGGCGCGCATCCGGGCGCAGAAGGCGTCGAAGTTCTTTTCGTCCTTGGCGGCGACAGCCTCAAGGATGACGGCGGTCTTGGGGTGCACAATGGTCAGGCGGTCGTGGTCCTTTTCCTGGGACCAGGTGCCCGGCACGCTGGTCCAGACGGCAAAGAAGACGTCGTCGGCGCGGGCGAAAATCCAGCCCGCCTCCTCGCGTTTTTCCGCGATGATGTGAGGGAAGAAGCCGTTGATGGCCTGGCGATCCTCGGCGGCCGGGATGTCGTAGAGGGCGATGACCGCGTTCTCGTGCTGCCATACGTCCTCGTGGGGCGAGCCCTCGACCCATTTGTGCGGGTCGGCGTAGTAGGGCCGCTGCCGCACAATGTCGGCCCGCACGAGATCGAGCGGGGTGGGGAAAAACCGGCTGAGCTGCTGCGCCGAGTAGGACGGGTTGATGAAGAAACACGTGGCGCCGTCCTGCGGCGAAACCCACGTGAGGTCCCAGCGGTGATGCTCGACATCGGTCAGGTCGCCCCAAGAGGAGCCGACGGCGAATTCGGGCGCGATGTAGGTGTATTTCCAGGTCGGCTCGCCATACGTGATGCCCGGGCCGCGGCGGGGCGCCTTGAGCTCGCGCAGCACGTAGGGCTGGCTGCGGTCGGTCGCCATGCGGCCGAGCATCGGCAGGCACTCGAAGGCCTGGATGGATCCGAGGGCCATGTAATAGGTTTCGGCGAGGTCGAGGCGGAAGGGGGCACCGCCAAAGAAGAGCCGGCCGAACTGCGTCGCCGCGCCGGTGTGCTCGCGGGTGTGGAGGACCTGGTCGTATTTCTCGCGGCTGTGGGAGCCGACCCACGCGCCCGCGAGGTATTCGGTCGCCCAGTCCGCCAGCAGCACCTGGAGCATCATCCAGGATTTTTGCCGGAGGTTCTCATCCTTGGCATACTCATGGATGCTGGCGAGGCACAGGAGGTAGATGTGGTGATAATTGGGCGAGTCGTATTCATACATGCCCCGGGTGACGGTGCTGTCGATCCACCGCTCGATCCACGCGGCGGCGTCCCGCTGCGACTGCCCCGGGGTGGTGCCATCGGCCAGCGCCGGGCCGCCCGGCCAGGTCTGGCCGAAGAGGTAGCGGGCGGTGCGGAACTGCAGCATGTGGTTGTCGGTGAAACCGAAGTCGGTCGTGAAGCTCGCCGTCAGCCGCGTGTGGATTTTTTCCACCAGGGCGGGCGGGAGCTTGTCGCCGAGGCGCAGCACGGCGTCCATGAACGCGTAGGTTTCGAAACTGCCCCAGACGGGCATGGGGTCGGCCACTGCGTCCTCCAGATATTGGAGGCCGGTGGCGGCCTCGATGCCGGTGGCGAGTTTCACCACGCCGAGGTAGATGCGCTTGCGCGAGTCTGTGCCCGGCGTCCAGGTCTGACGGGCCATGGTCTCGCGCGCCTCGACGCAGCGCGCGCGGAAGGCGCTGCGGTAGGAGGCGTCGTCGGGATACAGGCCCTGCCCACGGGTGGGCAGACTGCCGGACAGCGCGAGGCCCAAGGTCAGGATGGAATAGAGGGCGGGGGAGGGCAAAAGGCGGAGTTGCATCGGTGCAGGGAAAACGTGGGCTGAGCTTGGTGCGCGACGAAGCGATGGCGAAGTAAAACCACCGCCCGCCATGGCTGGCGGTGCCGACCTCTGGCCCCGGGATTGCGTCGCCACCGTCCGGCCCCTTGGCTGCCACGCCGATGAACTCTACTGCCAGCTCCCAAGGTCCGGTGGATGCCGCGGGGCGTCCGCAGATCGTCAAGCTTGGGACCATCGACTGCGACATGGTGGAAACCAATCCACTGGTCTTCCAAGGGCGGATGTATCGCTGCGAATGGGTGCGCCCGGGTTACTGGGCCAACGCCACCGCGCAGTCCTATTTCCGCCTAGTGGACGTTGCGACCGGCGAGCCCACGGCGGCCTTTGCGCACGGGCACGAGTTCGCGTGCGGGTTCGTGGCGGGCGACACGGTGTATGTCACCGGCACGACCGGCGACCGCGCGACGATCCGGATGTTTGTGTCCAAGGATCTCCAAACTTGGGAAAGCCGCACGGTGTTCAGCGACCCCGCCTACGGCATGTTCAACACCTCCCTGTGCCGGGCGGAGGCGGACTATGTGCTCATGTTCGAAATCGACCGGCCCGCCGAACAGGCGGGGGTGCCGTTCACGGCGCGGTTCCTGCGGTCGCGCGACCTGCGGCACTGGGAGCTCACGCCCCCGGTCTGCCACTACGAGAAGGACCGCTACACGGCGCCGCACTGCCTGCGCTGGCTCGACGGCTGGTTCTACAACTTCTATCTCGAGGCGCATGAGGGTTACGAGCTGCGCGTGGTGCGGTCGCGCGACCTCATCCGGTGGGAGGTCAGCCCGCTCAACCCCGTGCTCCGGGCCTCGGTGGAAGACCGGGTCGTCCGCACCCCGCACCTGCCGGATTATCTTCGCGACCGCATCGCCACCGCGCACAACTGCAACAACTCCGACATCGATTTCTGTGAGCACGCGGGCCGGCTCGTCATCAACTACTCGTGGGGCGACCAGTTGGGCACCGAGCATCTCGCCGAGGCCGTCTACCACGGCACGCAGGCGCAGTTCCTGCGCGGCTGGTTTCCGGAACCGACGCCAGTGAACGCGCCCCGCTGAGGTTTTCCCGGGCAAGCCCGGGCACACGGGGGCGCATGGCCTGAACTCCCGGCGCCCGCGCCGGGCAGGTGCCGGGAGTTGCTGGTGCGGGGTCTCGCCCAGGGCGGCTTGCTTCAGGGCCACCCGGCCCGGAACCGGCTTGCCGTTCCGTCGCAGCGGGACACGCTCGGCGGAACCCCATTTTATCATGCCGACCTCCGGGCAGATTCTGACCTTTGACCGCGACGGCTTCATGCTGGTCCCGCGGGGTTTTGCGCCGCCGGCAAGCGGGATCCTGTGCGCCCCAGTGACCAAGAAGGGCCGGGCGACATGAGCGCGGAAACCGCCGTGGTTGCGGACGACGCGACTGTCATCCGGCAGGCGGTGACCGCCGCCATCCGGCAAAACCTGGAGCCGGCCGCGACAGAGCGCGCCTACCCGGGGCATTTCACCATTGTGGCCGACGGGCACTGGTTCGGGGAGGAAAACACCTGGCCGGGGCTCGACTCGTGGCAGATGGCCGGCGCGTATCTGTTGCTCGGGCGCACGCCGCTCGTGCTGGATTATTTCGACTATGTGCAGGCCTCGCAGCGGGCCGACGGCAACATCCCCTTCGCCATCTTTCCCGCCGACGAGCCACCCACGGCGGAAACCCTCCGCACCTACGGGCGCGGGCTGCGTTACCCGGACGATGTCTTCACCTACCGCTCGACGAAAGACCCGTCGGCCCGGCGCAAGTGGCTCGGGCTCTTCCATCACTGGATCGCCGGCATCAACCCGCTGGGAGCGCTCGGCGCCACGTGCTACGTCCTGCTGGCCGACGAGTTGTTTGCCACGACGCACGACGAGGCGTGGCTGCGGGCCAAGCTGGCTTCGGTCGAGGCGGCGGGCCGCTCTTTGCTCTCGCGCAAGAGCGCCAACGGCCTCGTCGCCGGTGCCGGTTTTTACTGCGAAATGGCGCCACGACACCAGTGGGACGGGGTGACACAATGCTACGTCGTGCACGCCTTCCGGCGGCTCGCCGCCCTTTGTGGTGCGCTCGGCCAGGCGGACCGGGCGCAGGCCTGGTCCCGGGAGGCGGAGACGCTGACGGCACGGTTCCGCGAGGTTTACTGGCGCGGCGATCATTTTGCCGAATACGTGCACCCCCAGCGCGGCGTGGTGGACCTGCACGGGCTCTCCGACGTGAACTGGGCGGCGGTGGCCTACGACGTGGCGGCACCGGCGCAGGCCGATGCCCTCTGGCCGCGGATGATGGGTGAACCGGCCTTCTGGCACGGCGGCATGCCGACGCAGACCGTGTCAAAACCGTTCACCTATCAGGAATGGGAGTTTTTCCAGTCGCACGAGGATGTCGGCTTCGCCGTGCCGGTCGGCCCGCTCTATGACGTGGCGGCGATGGGCCGGGTGTGGTTCCTCGAATGGCAGGCGTGTGTGAAACGGGACGAGACGCAGCGCGCGTTGGCATCGGCGGTGAAGGTCGGTCGTGCCGGGCTCGCCAACGGCGGCTTCTGGCACGAGCGCTATCATCCCCTGCAGGTGCCGCGCGTGGACAGCACGGGGCCCAAGGGATATTGCGAATACCCGGCCATCCTTGTCCGGCTGGTGCTGGGCCACCCGGAGATTTTCGGGCGAGTTGAAGTGGGCGGGTGAAGCGGCGGCACCGTCCTTACTGCAGCATTGCCTGTAGGAGGGGCTGCATTGCGTCGGCCCAGAGTTGGTAGCCGGCGGCGTTCGGGTGCAGTTGGTCGGGCATGATGCTGCGGGGGATCGTGCCGTCGTTGCCGAGGAACTGTGCGTTGATATCGAGGAACCGCACCATCCGGCCGTCGTCGAGCTTGGCCAGTTCTGGGTTCACAGCGCTGATGGTCTCCATGCGCCGCGCCCGCGGATCGATCGTGCCGTCTTTGTTTTTGTCCAGCCCGCGCGGAAAGATGGCCAGCAGCAGAATTTTAGTCTCCGGCAGTTTCGTGCGGATCAGCTGCACGATCCTGCGGTCGGCGGCGGCAATCTCGGCGGCGGTGTGCCGGCCGGTGTTGTTCGTGCCGATCATCAGCACGACGACCTTCGGGGCGATGCCGGCGAGTTCGCCATTCTCAATGCGCCAGAGGACGTGCTGCGTCTGGTCGCCGCCGATGCCGAAATTGGCCGGCTGATATTGGCCGTAATAGTGCTCCCAGATGTGCGGCGCCTTTTTCCAGCCCTCGGTGATGGAGTCGCCGAGGAAGAGCAGCCCGACGGGACCGGCCTTGCCGCGGGCAAGGAAGGATTCGTGCATTTCGAAGAAGCGGGTGTTGCCGGCTTTCGGCGCAGCCTGGGAGGCATCGACTGCCGGAAGGGTGGCGGTCACCGGCGGGACGGCGACGGGGGGTGGCGCGCCCGGCTGGATGTGGGCGCACGAGGAGAGCCCGGCGACCAGCGCCAGGGCAGTGAGGGAACGGAGCAGGTTTGAACACATAAGGATGGTGGATGGAGGCTGATTCATTTGCCGGCGGACTCGGGGAGCGGGGCGGACTGGTAGGCACTGAGGCGCCACGCGCCGTCCTCCCGCCGCCATACGGCGAGAAAGCGCAGGCGGAACGCGATGCGATTGTTTCCGGCGGCGGCGCGCACCTTGGCGCGGCCGGTCATGATGGCGACGTCGTCACTGGCGCGGGCAATGTGCAGTTCCTCGTAATCGTAGGCCTCATATTGCAGGCGGTTGGAGCGCACGGCGGCAAGGAAATCCGCCTTGGTCTGGACGCGGCCGTCGGCATGACCGTAGGAGAGCGCATCGGCCAGCAGGGGCGCGAGGCGGGTGACGTCACCCGCAATCGTGGCCATGATGCGGGCCGTGTCGGCGGTGCGCACCTCCTCCTGCAGGGGCGTGGCGCGCGAGGCCGGGTTGAGGCCGAGGCCGGTGACGACGAGGAGGGGCAGGAAGAAGCGGTGCATGGCGGTCAGCGTTTGACGGGATGGGGCCGGCCCGTGTCATCGATGGCGACATAGGTGAAGACGCCCTCGGTCACGCGCACCTGGGTGTCGGTGATGTAATGCTGCACCCAGGCTTCGACGTCGATTTTCATGGAGGTGCGGCCGATGCGGACCAGGCGGGCGTAGCAAGTCACGGTGTCGCCCACGGCGACGGGATGGAGAAACGACATGCCGTCGATGGCCACGGTGGTCACGCGGCTGCGGGCGGTGTGGCGGGCGAGGATGGCGCCCCCGAGGTCCATTTGCGCCATGAGCCAGCCGCCGAAAATGTCACCGTTGCCGTTGGCGTCGGCCGGCATGGCGAGGGTGCGCATGACGAGTTCGCCGCAGGGGGTGGTGGGGATGGGAGCGCTCATGGGGAGATCCTGTGGCGAGCGGCAAGGACTGGCAAGTTTGCCGTCTGGGTTGTGCTCAGGCTTAGTGGCCGGAGGAATAGCGCAGCAACGGCGCCGGGCAGCCTTCGGTCGTGACCATCACGGCTTTGCCATCGCTGGTGAAACATACGGCTTCGGCCTGGGGCAAACCATGCGCCGGCAGCTGCTGTGCTTGGCCTGCGAAAGCCTGCGCCCACGTCGCACCGGGTTGGCGATGGTAGAGATACACCTCGCCATAGGACAGCACCACCGCGGTCCGGTGGTCCGGGGCCAGGTCAAATCCGCAGGGCATGGCGCGGGCGCGACCCCAGGGGGCATCGACGAGTGCAATCGGGCCGCTGGGTTGCGGGATGCCGTCGAGCTCGCCCATGATCATGGCCGGTGGCGGGGGTGCACCCGGCTCCGGCAGCAGGGGCAGCCGGTAGACCATGGGCGGAGTGGTGCGTTTGGAAATAAGGTATACACTGCGCTCCTGCGCATCAACCGCCACGCATTCGCAGTCCCGTGGTCCGCCCGGATAGGACACGGGAATCTGCCACGCGATGGCGGCGGTCAGCTCCCGGTCCGGGTTCAGATCGGCGGGATTCGGCTCGGCGATAATGTAGAGCACGCAGTCCGTGCGCCCGGCCCGGTTGTCCCCGGTGTCGGCCGCGAGCAGGTAGGATCGGCCGGCGAGCCGGAAGGAGGCGGCGTCCTCCCAGTCGATATTGGTCGCGCCGGCGATGCGCACCGCACCGCGATACCTGCCGTCGGCGCCCACGGCATAAAGCACCGGCTGGCCGCCGCTGTCGTTGTGCAGCCAGAAGACCCCGGGCGCGAGGTGGGAGGGGGCCAGGCCGCTGGCCTCTTCGAGCAAGGGGGTGGTGATTTTTCCGGTGCTTTCCGGGCCGTGCCAGACGGCGGGCGCCACCGGCACGGTTGAACAGGAGGTGCCGGCCAGGGCGGCCAGAAGGGCAAAGGTGAAAAGGGGAAGGTGACGCATGAACCAAGACCGGGTGACTTCGTCCATGGCGGCAAGTTCATAGCTCCATGGGCCGGCTGCCCTCGCCCAGTTTGCCGTTGTTTTCAGCCGGGGGCTGGGGCATGGTCGCCGCCCTAATGAAAGCAGGTTCCCCCGCCGCGTTTCGGCGCTTGTGCAATGAAATTGGCACGGTCGATGCCGTCGGCATCGAGGAGCGCGTCGCCAAATACGCCACGCGCAGCGTCAAGCAGGCCTCGAAGGTCGCGGGGCTGAAACTGGTCGTCTCCATGGTCGATCTCACCACGCTCGAGGGCAAGGACACGCCCGACAAAGTCGCGTCGCTCTGCCAAAAGGCGCTGCATCCGCACGCGGGCCTGGACGTGCCGCCGGTCGCCGCCGTCTGCGTCTATCCGTCCATGGTAAAGCACGCCCGCCGCGCCCTGGGTGCGGACACCGCGGTCCGCATCGCCTCGGTCGCCACAGCCTTTCCCTCCGGGCAGGCCCCGCTCCGGTCCCGCCTCGCCGAAGTGAAGGCGGCCCTGGCCGACGGCGCCGACGAGATCGACATGGTCATCAACCGCGGGGCCTTCCTCGCCGGCGAGTTCCAGCTGGTGCAGGACGAGATCACCGCGGTGCGGGACACCTGTGGCGCCGCCACGCTCAAGGTCATTCTCGAGGTCAGCGAGCTGGAAACCTACGACAATATCCGCGCCGCATCCTTCCTGGCGATGCGCGTGCTGCGACCGGGCGACTTCATCAAGACCAGCACCGGCAAGACTTTGTTGAACGCCACCCTCGGCAACAACCAGGTGATGCTCGAGGCCATCCGCGACTTCTACCTCGAGACCGGCATCCCCATCGCGATGAAGCCCGCCGGCGGCATCCGCACGGCGAAGCAGTCGCTGCACTTCCTGATCGCGGTGAAGGAGACGCTCGGCGACGCGTGGCTCACCAACCGTCGCTACCGGTTCGGCGCCTCCTCGCTGCTCAACGACCTGCTCCGCCAGCTCGAGAAGGAAAAGACCGGCACCTACCAGGCCCCGTATCATTTCAGTGAAGCGGCCGAAAGCTACTGATTCTTTCCAACCACGAATGAACACCAACACACACGCATTGATCCGGGCCATATGCATTTCATCTGCGTGTTCATTCGGGTCTATTCGTGGTCAAGTCCCATTCCCCCATGGCAACTCCAACTGACAGAAAACGCCCGACCTTACGCCCGCAGGGTCGCCCGGCCCCGAAACTCATCTTTGGCGACCTTTGGGAATATGATCCCGCCCCGGAAACGGCCGATCCCAAGCTCAAGCCGCGCTATGAACTTTTCATCAACGGCCGGTGGGTGGCTCCGGCGTCCGGCAGGTATTTCGACTCCATCAATCCGGCGAACGAAACCAAGCTGGCTGAGTTCGCCCTCGGCGGGACGGCGGACGTGGACGCCGCGTATCGGGCCGCGCAGCGCGCCTTCACCACGGTCTGGGGCCGGATGCCCGGGGGCGAGCGCGCGAAGTATCTGTTCCGCATCGCCCGCCTGCTGCAGGATCGCGCGCGGGAGTTTGCCGTCGCGGAGACGCTCGACAGCGGCAAGCCGATCAAGGAATCGCGCGACTTCGACGTGCCGATGGCGGCGGCGCATTTCTTTTACCATGCGGGCTGGGCCGACAAACTCGACTACGTGGCGCCGGGCCGGAAGGTCGCCCCGCTCGGGGTCGTCGGGCAGGTGGTGCCGTGGAATTTTCCGCTGCTGATGCTGGCGTGGAAAATCGCGCCCGCGCTGGCGATGGGCAACTGCGTCGTGATCAAGCCCGCGACGAACACGCCGCTCACCGCCCTCAAGCTCGCGGAGATCTTCCAGGATGCCGGCCTGCCGCCCGGGGTGGTCAACGTCATCACCGGGCCGGGCTCCACCGGCGGCGCGATCATGGCGCACCCGACGGCGGCCAAGATCGCGTTCACCGGCTCGACCGAGGTTGGCAAAACCATCATGCGCTCCGTCGCCGGGACCGACAAACGCATGACGATGGAACTGGGGGGCAAGGCCGCCAACATCGTGTTCGACGACGCGCCGCTGGACCAGGCGGTCGAGGGCATCGTCAACGGCATCTTTTTCAACCAGGGCGAGGTGTGTTGCGCGGGTTCGCGGCTGCTGGTGCAGGAATCGGTGGCCAGACTGGTCGTGGGCAAACTCCGAAACCGGCTGCGGGTGCTGCGCGTCGGCAACCCGCTGGACAAGAACACCGATGTCGGCGCGATCGTGTCGCGCGACCAGCTCAATACGATCCAGGCGTACCTCAAGGCCGGCGTGGAGGAAGGCGCCGTGATGTGGCAGCCGCCGTGCCGCCTGCCGCCGAAGGGCTTTTTCATGCCGCCGACGATCTTCACCGGGGTCACGCAGAGCCACCGCATCGCCCGCGAGGAGATTTTCGGCCCGGTGCTCGCGATCCTCACGTTCCGCACGGTGGAGGAGGCGGTTGAAAAGGCCAACAACACCGCCTACGGCCTCAGCGCCGGCGTGTGGACCGACAAGGGCTCGCGCATCCTCAAGCTGTCCACCGAGCTCAAGGCCGGCGTCATCTGGGCCAACACCTTCAACAAATTCGACCCCGCCTCGCCCTTCGGCGGCTACAAGGAAAGCGGCTTCGGTCGCGAAGGCGGCCGGCAGGGGCTGCTCGATTACTGCAAACTAACCTAACCCGTAGGGGCCCTGCTTGCCGGCGCCCGGGCGTCGACGAGCGACGCCCCTACACCAAATCATGTCACAATCCCCTTATCTCACCGCTCCGGTCAAGACGGACAAGATGCCGCCGGGCATCCCCTACATCATCGGCAACGAGGCCGCCGAGCGCTTCAATTTTTACGGGATGCGCGCGGTCCTCGTCGTGTTCATGACGCAGTATCTCGTCAACCGGTCCGGCGTGCGGGACGTGATGAGCGAGAACGAGGCCAACCAGTGGTATCACTGGTTTCTCGCCTCGAATTATTTCTTTCCGATGCTTGGGGCCATCCTCGCCGACGCCTTCTGGGGCAAGTATCGCACGATCTTCTGGGTCTCGCTGGTTTACTGCGCCGGCAGCGTGGTGCTCGCGTTCGATCACACCCGGCTGGGTCTCGGGGTGGGCCTCGGCCTGATCGCGCTCGGGGCGGGCGGCATCAAGCCCTGCGTCTCCTCCAATGTCGGCGATCAGTTCGGTGCGGACAACCAACACCTGCTTTCGCGGGCCTTCGGCTGGTTTTATTTTTCGATCAACTTCGGTTCCTTCTTCTCGATCCTGCTCATTCCCTGGCTGCTGCAGAACCACGGGCCGGGGCCGGCCTTCGGCCTGCCCGCCGGACTGATGCTGCTGGCCACCCTGGTGTTTTGGCTGGGCCGGCGCAAATTTGCCCACATCCCCCCGGCCGGGAAAAGATTTTTGCGCGACACCTTCAACCCTGAAGGGCTGAGCGCCATGGGGCGCCTCTCCGTGCTCTTCATCTTCGTTGCCATCTTTTGGTCGCTGTGGGACCAGAGCGGGGGCGAGTGGGTGCTGCAGGCCGCGAAGATGGACCTGCATTTCGCCGGCATCGACTGGATCGCCTCCCAGATCCAGGCGCTCAACGCCATCATGATCCTGGCCTTCATCCCCCTCTTCCAATATCTCATCTATCCCGCCATCGACAAGATCTTCCCCCTCACGCCGCTGCGGAAGATCGGGCTCGGACTCATCGTCATCGGCCTGGCCTTTTTCGTCAGCGCCTGGATTGAGACCCGGATCGCCGCCGGTCTCCGGCCCAACATCGGCTGGCAGATTCCCGCCTATGCGCTGCTCTCTGCGAGTGAGGTCATGGTGTCGATCACCGCGCTGGAATTCGCCTATACGCAGGCGCCGAAGCACATGAAGTCCATCGTCATGGCGCTCTACCTGCTCTCGATTTCGGCCGGCAACGCCTTCACCGCGATCGTCCACTGGTTCCTCGCCAACCCCGACGGCACGACGAAGCTGCACGGCGCCGCCTATTACAATTTCTATGCCTTCCTCGCCATCGGTTGCGTCGCGGTGTTTGTCTTTGTCGCCAAACGCTACCAGGAGAAAGTCTACCTGCAGGGCGATACCCCGGTGCCCCTGGCCGAAGCCGCGGCCGAAACCTGAGTTTCTATCGTCAGCAGAACCACGAATGAACACCAAGGCACACGAAGAAAAGCTGCTGCATGGCGACCTCGTGTGCCAGGTCGTGGGCTGCGCGACGGAAATGCTGCATGCCCGGTCTGCGCGTCGGTGTGACCAGCAATTTCACCAAACCCAAACTGGAGTGGGAACGAATCATCCTTTGAGTGCATTCGTGCCGATTCGTGTCCATTCGTGGTTTCTCTTCCCATGACCCGACTCCCCATCACCAAAACGCCCAAGGTTTACGTCGGCGGCGCCTTCATCCGCTCCGAGAGTGCGCGCACCTTCCCGCTCCAGGACGCCGCCGGCAATTTCTTTGCCAACATCCCGCAGTGCACGCGCAAGGACCTGCGCAACGCGGTCGAGGCCGCGGCCAAGGCCGGCCCCGGCTGGGCGAAACGCACGGCCTACAACCGCGGCCAGATCATCTACCGCCTCGCCGAGATGCTCGAGGCGCGCCGGGCCGACATGGGTGACGCATTGGCGGTCGGCGGCGCGACCCGGGCCGCCGCCGCGAAGGAAATCACCGCCACCATCGACCGGCTCATCCATTACGCGGGCTGGGCCGACAAATACGAACAGGTGCTGGGCAGCGTGAACCCCGTCGCCTCGCCGCACTTTAATTTCACCGTCACGGAGCCGATGGGCATCATCGGCCTCCTGGCCCCCGACGAAGCCCCCTTGCTCGCGCTGGTCTCGCTCCTCGCGCCGGTCATCACCAGCGGCAACACCGTGGTCGCGCTCGCGTCCACGGCCCGGCCGTATCCGGCCATCGTGCTCGGCGAAATGCTGGCCACCAGCGACCTGCCCGGCGGTGTGGTCAACCTGCTCACGGGTTTCCGCAAGGACATCGTGCCGACCATGGCTACCCACGCGCATTTGCGCGCCATCGGCGGCGTGGCGAACGCCGCCGAGCGCCACACGCTCAAGCTCGGCGCCGTCGAGAGCGTGAAGCGGGTGAAACTGCACCCGGCGGAGGAGCCCGTGGACTGGTTTTCGGCGAAGGCGCAGGGACTCTACGAGATCCGCGACTTCGTGGAGTTCAAGACCACCTGGCACCCGATCGGGGCCTAAGGCACGATTCAGGGCGGAACACTTGGGTGGCGGGGGATCCCCCGGCACGGCGGCCGCCGCGCCGCTCCTACGCCCCCCCGACCGTTCGTCCTAATCCTCCCGCCAGGCTGGAGCCGGGGCGTAACTTCCGCTCGCGCCGGGACCAGGTCCCGCGCATCCTCATGTTCCAACTGATGACCACTCCCTCTGCGACGATCCGGCGTCACGACCAACTCTACGTGCTGGCGCAGTGCGTGGGGTGGGGCGGCTACACGCTGGCCTACGTCGGACTGTCCCAGCTTGCCCGCGGCATGACGCTCGGACAGTTTTGCGTTTTTCTGGCCACCAATCTCTGCGGCCTGCTCCTTTCGCACGCTTACCGCGGCTGGATCCACCGCCGCGGTTGGAAACAACTGGCCTGGCCCGTCCTGCTGCCGCGCGCGCTAGCCGCCCTGCTGTTGTTGTCCGCGGCCTGGGTCATCATCACCTGGCCGCTCGACTCCCTGGTGCAGCACGCCGAGGCCAAGAAGCTGACCACGACCGCCCTTTTCGTTTTTTCGGTTTTCAATGCCACCTGGATCTACGCGCTGTGGTCGCTGCTCTACTTCGGCTACAACATCGCGGACCGCTTCCGGCGCTCCGAGGTCGAGCGTGCCCAGCTGGCCGCCACGGTCAAGGAGGCCGAGCTCCGCGCCCTGAAGGCGCAGGTCAACCCGCACTTCATCTTCAATGCGCTCAACTCGCTGCGCGCCCTCATTGACGAGGACCCGGCCCGCGCCCGCCTCGCCGTGACCCAGCTCGCCAATCTCCTTCGCTATTCGCTCCAGAGCGACCAGCTGGAGACCGTGCCCTTTGAGGAGGAGTTGCGCATCGTGAACGACTACCTCGCGCTGGAACAGGTGCGCCACGAGGAGCGCCTCCGCCTGCGGCTCGACGTGGCGCCTGAGACCCTCCAGCTGCCCGTGCCGCCGATGTTGCTGCAAACGCTCGTGGAAAACGCCGTGAAATACGGCATTTCCAACCGCCCTGAGGGCGGGGAGATTGCCATCATCGCCCGGCGCACGGGCGATGAACTGCACCTGCAGGTCACCAATCCCGGCGTGCTGCCGGCGAAATCTGCGACCGGCGCTTCCGTCCGCGTCAACGGTTCCACCGGGGTCGGCCTGCGCAATGCCGCCGAGCACCTGCGCCTGCTCTTCGGCGAACGCGCCGGGCTCCAGCTCCGGGCCGGTGCTGCTGAAACCGTCGTGGCCGAGGCGGTCATCCCGCTGATCGCGATCAAACGCTCCCCGGTGCCATGAAAGCCCTGCTGATCGACGACGAACGCCTGGCCCGCAGCGAACTCCGCCGCCTGCTGGCGGCTTTCCCGGCCATCGCGATCGCCGGCGAGGCGGCGAACGCAAAACAGGCCCGGGAGCAGATTGCCGCCCTCCATCCGGACCTGTTGTTTCTCGACGTGCAGATGCCGGGCGAGTCGGGCATCGATCTGCTGGCGTCGCTGGAACCGCCCGTGCCGCAGGTCATCTTCACTACCGCCTACGACGAGTTTGCCGTGAAGGCCTTTGAGCTCAACGCCCTCGACTACCTGTTGAAACCCGTGGACCCCGTGCGCCTCGCCGCCGCCATCGAGCGCCTGCCAGTCAAGGCCGGCGGCGTCCCGGCCCCCGCGGAAAACCCCGCCCGTCTCGCCAACGAGGACAAGGTCTTCCTGCGCGAGGGTGACCGGTGCTGGTTTGTCGAGGTGAAGCAGATCCGCCTGCTGGAGAGCGAGGGCAACTACACCCGCGTCCACTTGACCGACGCGCAGCCGCAGCTGTTCCGTTCGCTCAACGCGATGGAGGAGCGGCTCGACCCGAAGTATTTCTTCCGCGCCAACCGCCGCCAGATCATCAACCTCGTCTGGATCGACAAGATCGAGCCGTGGTTCAGCGGCGGTCTGCTGGTGCAGCTCAAGAACGGCGTGAAGGTCGAGCTCAGCCGGCGTCAGGCGCAGGAATTCAGGGAAAAAATGAGCCTGTGAAGATCGGCTTGCCTTGAAACACAGGCAATCAGCCGTCGGACAAAGGTGCTTTCCGATTTCCCGCTTTCCTCCTAGGTTTGTCCCGTCATTCCCCAATCCATGATCGCAGCCCTCAACCTCACCAAAATCTTCAAGGACAGGAAACGCGGGATGATCGCCGCCGTCGATCAGGTGTCGTTCACCTGCCGGCCCGGTCAGATCTACGGGCTGTTGGGGGCCAACGGTGCGGGCAAGACCACGACGCTGCGCCTGCTCGCCACGCTGCTCCAACCCACCCGTGGCACCGCGACCGTCGCCGGTCATGATGTGGTGGCGGACCCGGTGCAGGTGCGCGCCCACGTCGGCTTCCTTGCGGCCAGCACCGCGCTCTACGGCCGGCTCACCGCCCGCGAGATGATCACCTATTTCGGCCGGCTCAACGGCATGACCGACGCCGCGATTCGCGCCCGCCTCCAGGTCCTGGCCGGCGAACTCGACATGGACGAGTTTCTGGACCGGCGGTGCGACAAGTTTTCCACCGGCATGAAGCAGAAGACCTCCATCGCCCGCACGCTCATCCACGATCCGGCCGTCATGATCTTTGACGAACCCACCCTCGGACTCGATGTGATGACGGCCCGGGCGATCGTGCGGTTCGTGCGCCAGTGCCGCGACCGCGGCAAGACCGTGATCTACTCGACCCACGTGATGAGCGAGGTCGAGAAGCTGTGCGACGTCATCGGCATCATCCACGCCGGCCGCCTTGTGGCCGAGGGCACGCTGGCCGAACTCCAGGCCCGCTATGGCGAGCGGGACATGGAGGAGATCTTCGTCAAGGCCGTCGGCGGCGAGGCGGCCCTGGCCGCCGCGCTCAACACCTGAGAGGCCACCACCCATGAACTGGAACCATATTCTCACCGTTTATCTCAAGGAGCTGAAGGATTCCCTGCGCGACCGCCGCACCCTCATCTCCATGATCGTCATTCCCACGCTGGTGATGCCCGGCCTCATGTTCGGCGTCGGTTACATCATGACCAAGGTCATGAAAAAAGCGCGGGAGGAGCCCACCTCCCTCGTCATCCTCGGCGGCGCCGAGGCGCCCGGGGTGGTCGCCGCCCTGCGCGCGGAACCCAAATTCCGGATTGTCGAGGCCAAGGCCGACTACCGGCAGCTGGTGTCGGACAAAAAGATCCGGCTCGCGGTGGAGATTCCCGCGGGCTTCGAGGCCGCGTTGCAGGCCGGCGAGCCGAAGACCGTCACCCTCTACCATTACGAGGGCGAACTGAAGTCCGGCATGGGCGTCGCGGCGGTCGAGCGGTTCTTGCGTGACTTCCGCGAACGGACCGTGACCGAGCGGCTCACCCACCGGGGCCTGCCCGTCAGCCTGGTGAAGCCCTTTGAGGTGAAACGCCAGAACGTGGCCCCGCCGGAGAAGGTGGGCGGCAACATCATCGGGGGCATCATCCCCTACATGATCATCATCCTCTGCTTCACGGGCGCGATGTATCCGGCCATCGATCTGACCGCGGGCGAGAAGGAGCGCGGCACCATGGAGACACTCCTGTGCAGCCCGCTGCGGCGGGTGAACATCGTGCTCGGCAAGTTTCTCATGGTGATGACGGCATCCGTGGCGACCATGGCGCTCTCGCTGGTCTCCATGGGGCTCAGTGTGGTGGCCGGCGGTTCGCTGCTGGGCGGCGGCAGAGCGGCCGCGGCGGCGTCGTCGGCCGGCGCGAAGGATGCCGCCGCCGGGTTCATCCCGCTGCTCGATCCGCTCGGGGTGTTGGGCGTGTTCGCCATGATCCTGCCCGTCGCCATCCTGTTCGCGGCGGTGCTGCTGGCGGTGGCGCTCTTCGCGAAGAGCTACAAGGAGGCGCAAAGCTACGTTTCGCCGCTGATCATTGTCATCATCATGCCGGCGGTGTTGGGCATGCTGCCCGGCATCGAGCTCACGGCGAAGACCGCGCTCGTGCCCATCCTCAACCTCTCGCTCGTCTGCAAGGAGATGCTCTCCGGCGTGTGGCACTGGCCTTACATCGCGCTGATCTTCGGCTCGACCACGGTCTACGCAGGCGTGGCGCTGGCAGCCTGCGTGTGGATGTTCAACCGGGAGGACGTGATTTTCCGCGCCTGAAACGCGCCGGGGCGGGGCCGGATTGGTAAAAATTTTCCGAATTATGGCCGGCGGCGGTAAACAGGCGGTAAAAGCCGGCCCGCCCCGTAGGCAGTGGGCGTGGTTTCGGTTATAGTGCGCGTGTCGCAGTAACCACCACCCACCGCCATGAATCCAACCAACTCCGAGATCCATTTTCCCGCCCGCCCGGTTGAACTGAAGGTGAAACGCGCGCCGGCGTCGCCCCGCGCTGAGTCCGGCACCTTCGCTGGAGCCCCCAGGCACACGGTGGCTCCTTTCGGGGATACGGCCAGCGACCTTGAGGCCCTGCGGGTCTGCGAGGACAACCTCCGCGCCTACGAGGAGCGTCTGCGCGAATGGCAGGACCAGCTTGAGCAGGCGCAGTTGCAGGCGATCCCCCAACGCACCGCCAACCCGTGGGCCCTGCGCGTGACCGCCACCGAGCCGGCGCGTCAGGACGCCTGGGGCAAGCTGCTCCGGGCCCGTGAACTCCTCGAAGTCGAGCAGAAGCACCTGCGTGACGACCGGATCACGCTGCAGGGGATGGAACAGCACCTCCAGGAACGCGAGGCCCGGCTCGCCGCGCGCGAAGTGCGGGTGGACTCCCGTGAACAACAGCTCGCGCAATTCGCGGCCGAGGCGGCGGCGGCGCCCGTCCGGAAGAAGCCGGTTTTCGAGATGGCATCACTGACCCGCAGCCCCTTCGCCATCGCCAAGTCCGTTTTTGGCGCCAAAGCCTGAAGCGAATCCATTCAGTTGAACCACGAATTGACACGAGCGGAAACTGAGATGTCCGCACCCGGTTTCTGGGCCCACCGAACAGTGGCCGGTTTCCTTTCCCCTCCTTTTTCCCGGGCGCTACCCCATTGGTGTTCATTCGAGTCCATGTCAGGCCTGTCGCTTCGCTCGAAACGTGTTTCCGCATGCATCGTTACGGCTGAAGGCCGGCGGGGATAAACATTGTCCGCCGGCGGGGGACGCTTAGCCTGCGGGCATGTTTCCCCAGCACATCATCGCCCGGAAGCGCGACGGGCACGCCCTGACCCGCGAGGAGATCGGCGCCTTCGTGCGTGGCGCAACCGACGGCTCCTGGGCCGACTACCAGCTGAGCGCGCTGCTCATGGCCATTTTCCTGCGCGGGATGACGCCGGAGGAGACCGCGCACTACACCGACGCGATGATGCACTCGGGCGTCGTGGCCGATCTCTCGGCCGTGCCCGGCCTCAAGGTGGACAAGCACTCCACCGGCGGCGTGGGCGACAAGGTCTCGATCCCGCTCGCCCCGATGGTCGTCGCCTGCGGCGTGCCGGTGCCGATGATCAGCGGGCGCGGGCTGGGCCACAGCGGCGGCACGCTCGACAAGCTCGAATCCATCCCCGGTTTCCGCACCGACCTTTCCCTCGGCGAATACCGGGCGCAGGTGGCGAAGATCGGCTGCGCCCTCATCGGGCAGACCAAGGACTTGGCGCCGGCCGACAAGAAGCTCTACGCGCTGCGCGATGTGACGGCGACGGTCGAGTGCATCCCGCTCATCTGCGGTTCCATCCTGTCCAAGAAACTGGCCGAGGGCATTGATGCGCTCGTCCTCGATGTGAAGTTCGGCCGCGGCGCCTTCATGAAGACCAAGGCGGACGCCCGGCAGCTCGCCATGGCGCTGGTCGCGGTGGGCCGGGCCGGCGGGAAAAAAGTCCGCGCCCTGCTGACCGCCATGGAACAGCCGCTCGGCCGGACCGTGGGCAACGCCCTGGAGGTGGAGGAGTCCATCGCCTGCCTGCGCGGCGAGGGGCCGGCGGACCTGATGGAGGTCACCTACGCCCTGGGCGTCCAGATGCTGCTGCTCGGCGGCGCGGCCGGTGATGCGACCGAGGCCCGGGCCAAATTGACCACCGTCGTGGCCGACGGCACGGCGCTGAAAAAACTGCGCGAAATCATCATGGCCCAGGGCGGCGACGGTCGCGTGGTGGACGAGCCCGGCCGCCTGCCGCAGGCCCGGCTCAAGGTGCCGCTGCCTGCACCCGCCGACGGTTTTGTCACGGAGGTCGACGCCATGGGCGTGGCCCTCGCCGCCCTCAGGCTCGGGGCGGGCCGTGCCAGGGCCGAGGACCGGATTGCTCCGGGGGTCGGCGTGAGCGGACTCGTGAAAATCGGTGAACGCGTGAGGGCGGGCGCGCCGTTGGGCGTGATCCACGCTGGCGACGAAGCCGGGCTGGCCGAGGCACGGACGCTGCTGGCGCAGGCCATTGTGATCGGCGAGGCGCCGGTCACCGCACCGGCACTGATCGGTGAATTGATCGGGTAAGACGGGGCGCAGACGGCCGGTCGCCTGCTCGCAGGCGTTCAAGCAGCGCCCGCGGGCTCGCGGCCTAAGCCGGTTCCATCTCCGTGAGCTTCGTCGCGGCGGTTTCCCACTCGCTGGTGGCGGCGGCGATCTGGTCCACGATCACACTCAATTCGAGGTTGAGGTGGTGAAACCGGCCCTTGTCGGCATAGGTGGCGGGGTCCTCAAGGGCGGCGGTGATCTCGGCCTGCTTGGCCTCCAAATCGACGACTTTCTTCTCCAAGCGGCCGACGTGCTCGCGGAATTTCCGGAGTTCGTTGGCGGAGGGTGGCTTGATCCGGGGACGCCCCGCCGCCGTGTCGGCCTGCGCCGCGGGCGCCGCGGCTGCGGCCGGCTTCTGTTGCGGCCGGGCGTCGGCCAAACCGGCGGTGAGCGCAGCCCGGGCGTCGCCGGCCTTGGATTTCTCGAGGAAGTAGTCGTAGTCGCCGGCGTAGGGGGTCAGGCGGCCGCTGTGGACGTGGAGCACGCTCCGCGCGAGCGTCCGGATGAGGTGCACATCATGGCTGATGAAGATGAGTGTGCCCTCGTATTTTTTCAGCGCGCCGGTGAGGGCGTCGATGGAGGGGATGTCGAGGTGGGTCGTCGGCTCGTCCATC
>CAJBES010000045.1 GCA_903952145.1 uncultured Opitutaceae bacterium
GCCAGTGAGGATTCGAGGCTCCGTGCGCACAGGGCCGGTGCCTCAAATGGCCTGACGCAGTTGAGCCATTGCGACCTGAATCCTTGATGGCATTCACTGAAAATCCGCGGGTTGCCGTCAGGGTCCATCCGCCTAATGTCCGCGCAAGGGTCCCCTCACGACCGCCCACCATGCCCACCCGTGCTTCATCCGCCGCCTTCCGCCTGCTCCTGGCTGCGCGCATGCTCCGGCTGTTCGCCTACGGCCTGCTGGCCGTCGTGCTGGCGCTGTATCTCGCGGCACTCGGTTTTTCCGGAGCGCGCATCGGCCTGCTGCTCACCCTCACGCTGCTCGGCGGCGCGGGGCTGTCGATGGTCATCAGTACCCGGGCCGACCGGTTGGGGCGGCGGCGCATGCTGCAACTGGGGGCGGTGCTCATGCTCGGGGGCGGGGCGGTCATGGGCGGAACCGATGTTTACTGGCTGCTGATCCTGGCGGCGATCCTCGGGGTGATCAGCCCCACCGGCGGGGAGGTCGGTCCGTTTCTCGCCATTGAGCAGGCGTGTCTCGCCCAGGTCGTTCCGGATGCGGAGCGCACGCGGATCTTTGCCTGGTCCCATGTCACGGGCTTCACCGCCAACGCCCTCGGGGCCCTGACCGGCGGGACGCTGGCCATGGGCTTGCAGTCGGCGGGATGGACGCCGCTGGCCAGCTACCGCGTGCTCATCTGGCTGTATGCCGCCTGCGGTCTCGGACTGTTATGGCTCTTCGCCCGACTCGGGACGGAGGTCGAAGTGGCACCAACCGCCGGCATGGGTCCGGCCGGGCCCAGGCCGGCATCATGGCACGGCCTGCACCAATCGAAGGCCCGCATCGCGAAACTCAGCGCCCTCTTCACCCTGGATGCCGCGGGTGGCGGATTTATCGTGCAGAGCTTTGTCGCCTACTGGTTTCACCAGAAGTTCGGCGCGGACCCCGGCACGCTCGGCGCCCTTTTCTTCACGGCCACGCTGTTCTCGGGTCTTTCCGCGCTCGTCGCAGTGCCGCTGGCCAAACGGTTCGGCCTGCTCAACACGATGGTCTTCACCCATCTGCCCTCAAACGTGCTGCTGATGCTCGTGCCCTTCATGCCGACCTTCGGACTGGCCGCGGCCGTCCTGCTGGCGCGGCATCTGATTTCGCAGATGGACGTGCCGACGCGCCAATCCTATGTGAACGCCATCGTGCCGCCGGAGGAGCGCTCCGCCGCCAATGGCATCACCACCACAGTCCGACAGTTCGGCACGGCGGTCGGGCCGGTCATCGCCGGGCCGTTGCTGGCCGTGCCCGCGCTGGCGGGTTGGTGTTTTGTCATCGGGGGCGGCCTGAAGAGCATCTACGACCTGATCATATGGCGGACCTTCAACCGTGTGAAACCACCCGAGGAGACCGACCGTTAGCTTCCGGCGTCCGCGGAGGGAAAGCACGGCTGAAAAGTGCGGCCTGCCCATGGTCAGCTTTTATCCTGTTCGATCGCAGCCGGGCGCTGTTGGGCGGCGCGAACGCGCCGGAGATCGTATTTCCTCCGCCGGTCGAAGTAAAAAATCCCGTTCTGTTCCTGATAGACGTCGGTCAACTGGGTGTAACAGTAGCCGAATGTGCGCGGGTTGTCCAAGAGCGCGGCACACAGACCTGCGAAGCGCGTGTAGAATTCCTCCAGCGTTTTCGGCCCCTTGCCATAACCCCAGGCCGCGTCACCGGGCTTCGCCTTGGGGTTCCAGAGGATGCCGCCAAACTCGCTCACGAAATACGGCTGCCCCGGCCGCCACGGGATGGACTTGGTCCAGATGTCGTCCCGCTCGTAGGGCCGGTCGCGGAGCAGGCCGTCGTGCCGCGCCTTGAAGGTCTGCGGATCCTGGTCGTAATCGTGGGCATCAAAGACATCGGACTCGGCCAAGCCGTGGGTGTAGCCCGAGGTGTCGATGACCGGCCGGGTGGGATCAGCCTGCTTGGTGGCGAGGAAGAGCGCACGCATCACATCGTCGTGATGATTGATGCGTTCGTCCTGCCGACGCAGGGTCTCATTGAGCGGGCACCAGCCGACGATGCTCGGATGGTTGAAGTCCCGCTGGACCGCCTCGAGCCACTGCGCGATGATCGCGGCCGGAAACCCCGTGCCGTTGTGGTTGTCACCCCGGATCACGGTGCCGTCGTCCTGCCGCCGCCAGCCGCGCACGGGCTCCGCGCCGTTAAGCCCCCAGTCGCTGAACTCGCCCCACACCAAGTAGCCGAGCCGGTCCGCATGATAAAGGAAGCGCTCTTCAAACACTTTCTGGTGCAGCCGCGCGCCGTTGAAGCCGGCGGCCCTTGAGAGCTTGATGTCGCGCACGAGCGCCGCATCCGTCGGCGCCGTCAGGATGCCGTCGGGATAATACCCCTGGTCGAGCACGAGCCGTTGAAAGATCGGCTGACCGTTGAGTTTGATGGCATAGCCGTCGATGTGCAGGCCGCGCAGGCCGGCGTAGCTTTGGGCGCGGTCGACGACCTTGCCGGTGGCCGCATCAACCAGCTCCAGTTCGAGATCGTAAAGATGCGGATCCTTGGGCGACCAGAGACGCACGCGCTGGGCGGGCACCGGCAGGTCGAGCCGCGGGTGCAATCCACCCCCGCACGCACAACTTGCTTCGCTCACGAGGCCCCGGGCATCGCGCAACCGGGCGCGATAAACCAGCCCGGCCTGCGCCCCCGCCACGGGTTGCTCGATGCTGAAGCGCGCGTTCGCCACGTCGGGCGTGATCTTTGGCCGCAGTAAGTGCGCGCGAAGCGGCACGGGTTCGAGCCACACGGTCTGCCAGATCCCGGTGGTGCGCGTGTAGTGGCAGCCGCTGTTGGCATACACCCATGACTGCTTGCCTGACGGCATCGATTCGCGGGCGTTGTCCCGCGCGCGGACGACCAGCATCACTTTCTTGCCGGGGGTCGCGTGGTCGGTCAGGTCGCACGTGAAGGGCGTCATGCCGCCGCGGTGCCGGCCTACTTCCGTGCCGTCGGCCCACGCGAACGTGTCGTAATCACTTGCCTGGAAATGCAGCAAAATGCGCCGGCCCTGCCACGCTGCGGGTATCGCCACCTCGCGCCGATACCAGACGGCGTTCAGGTAGTCGGTGTTGCCGACACCGGAAAGTTTCGACTCTGGACAGAACGGCACCGTGATGCGGCCCTTCAGCGGGCGGGTGACCAAACCGCGGTCGAGCCCGCTGTCGCCCTGGTCGATCTCGAACTGCCAGGGGCCGTTGAGACAGAGCCAGTCGCGGCGCACAAACTGCGGCCGCGGGTATTCGGGACGGGGTATTTTTGTTTTTTTCGGCATAGCGGAAAATATAACCTGTGTTTAATACCATATTTTTTATAGCTTCACCATGACTCTACTGCCAAAAAACCTTGTTGAAATGCACGCGGTTGGGGCCCGCACCCGCGAGCGGCTCGCCTCGGCCCGCCAGGTGCCGGCCTTTGCCGACTGTGGGCTGACCCTGGCCGGGCTCTCGGAAGCGCGGGCCGGCTTCACCTTTCACCGGCATGCGCCCGACATGCATCAACTTCTCGCCAGCCTGGAGGGTATTGGCGAAGTGTGGTTGGACAACCGCTGGCAGCTGTTGTCGGGCGGGCGGGCGTATTTCACGCCGGCCGGCGTACCCCACGCCTACCGGGCACGCCCGCGCGGCGTCTGGCGCGTGGCTTGGGCCATGTATGCTCCCGGCTCGCCGCACACGCCGCGCTTCAGTCCGGCCAATCCCATTATCATTCCACTCAATCCGCGGCCGCTTGCCCTCGCCCTCGAGGGCCTGTGCGAAGCCGTCGCCCACGCCACCGGCCCGGCGGAAAGCGAGCTGTGGACGCGGCTCACCCACCACCTGGTGCTCACCGCCCTCGCGCCGGCACAAGCGCGGGATCCGCGGCTGACCCACCTATGGAGTGCCGTGGAAGCCGATCTGGTCCACCCTTGGACGCTCACAGAACTTTCGCAGCGGGCGGGCATGAGCCGCGAGGCGCTCCGTCGTGCCTGCCAGCGCGAAACCGGCCGCAGCCCGCAGCGCGAACTGAACCACCGCCGCCTGCGCCGCGCCGCCGACCTGCTGCGCCACACATCCGACAAGATCGCCGCCATCGCGGCGCGAGTGGGCTTCGGCGATCCCTTTGCGTTCAGCACGGCGTTCAAACGCGCCCGCGGCCAAGGCCCCCGGAGTTGGCGGCACGCAGGTGCCGCCATGCCCTCGCCGAAATAAACCCACCCCACGGACTCACACGACCCCCTGGGCCAGCATGGCATCGGCCACTTTGACGAAACCGGCGATATTGGCGCCCTTGACGTAGTTTACGAAACCACCCTTTTCCGTCCCGTGCTCCACACAGGAGTGATGGATGTTTTTTATGATGGCGTGGAGGCGGTTGTCCACCTCGCCGCGGGACCAGGACAGGCGTTGGGAATTCTGGCTCATTTCCAAGCCGCTCGTGGCCACCCCGCCGGCGTTGGCCGCCTTGCCGGGTCCATACAGGATGCGGGCTTTGAGGAACACATTCACCGCTTCGAGTGTCGAAGGCATGTTGGCGCCTTCGGCCACGCAGCGGCACCCATGCCGGACTAGTGTCGCGGCGTCCTCGCCGCTGATCTCATTCTGGGTCGCACAAGGGAGGGCGATGTCGCAGGCGATGTGCCAGGGTGTCCGGCCGGTCAGGTGGGGCAACCGGTAGTGCCGGGCAAATTCCTCGATGCGGCCGCGGCGCCTGTTCTTGAGGTCAAGGACCCAGGCCAGTTGGGCGGCAGTCAGCCCTTTCGCAATGTGCACCATGCCGCCGGAATCGGACAGGGAGATAACCTTGGCCCCCATTTCGATGCATTTTTCCGCGGCATACTGCGCAACATTGCCCGAACCGGAAATCGCCACGCGCCGGCCGTCAAAACCGCCCCGCTTCTTCTGCATCATTTCCTGCGCAAAATACACGCAACCGTAACCGGTGGCCTCGGGCCGGATGAGACTGCCACCGTAGGCGAGTCCTTTGCCGGTGAGCACGGACGTGGACTCGTTGGCGAGCCGCTTGTATTGGCCGTAGAGGAAACCAATTTCGCGCCCACCCACCCCGATGTCACCCGCCGGCACGTCCACATCGGCCCCGATGTGGCGGTAGAGTTCGCTCATGAAGGACTGGCAGAAACGCATGACCTCGGCGTCGCTGGCCACCTTTGGATCAAAATCCGCGCCGCCCTTGCCCCCGCCCATCGGCAACGTGGTGAGCGAATTCTTCAGCACCTGTTCAAAGGCCAGAAACTTCAGGATGCCCAGATTGACCGACGGGTGAAAACGCAGCCCGCCCTTGTAGGGACCAATGGCGCTGTTCATCTGCACGCGGTAGCCGCGGTTGACCCGGACCGTGCCGCTGTCATCCACCCACGGCACGCGGAAGAGGATCACCCTTTCCGGCTCGACCAGGCGCTGCAGCAAGCCTTGCTGCGCGTATTGCGGATTATCCTGCACAAACGGCCAGAGACTGACCAGCACCTCCTCGACGGCTTGGTGAAATTCAGGTTGGTTCGGATCGCGCTGACAGATTTGTTCGAGGAAGGAATTGAGCGAGTCTGTGGATTTCACTGAGTATTTCTCATGCTGGATTAACGGTGACCGCCATCAGATTTATACCGGTTCCTCAATATTTATGCCACAACCACGGCCCGCCACCGCCCAACCGCGGAATTGACCGCGGACAGGACGGCCACCATGTCTGGCAGGCTATGTCCGATTCCACCACTCCCACCGCCAATCTCATGGAAGCCATCGTTTCGCTCGCAAAACGCCGCGGTTTCGTCTTTGCCTCCTCCGAAATCTACGGCGGCCTCAACGGGTTTTTTGACTACGGCCCCCTCGGCACCGAGCTGAAGAAAAACATCCGCGACTGCTGGTGGGACGACATGGTCCGCCGCCGCGAGGACGTCGTCGGCCTCGAGTCCTCCATCATCATGCACCCGAAGGTGTGGGAGGCATCCGGCCACGTCGCCGGCTTCACCGACCCACTGGTGGACTGTAAGGTGAGCAAGCAGCGCTACCGCGCCGACCAGCTGTTTTTCGCGGCCGTCGTTGTGGACGAAAAAACTGTTGGCTACGTCTCCGCGCTGGAAAGCGAGAACACAACGGGCGAGTTGCAGACCGCCGCCGAGGCCTTTAAACGCAAAAAGGCCATCCAAGGCACGCTCGCACCCATCGTTGCCAAGGACATGACCGAGGCCCGCGAGGACGAGATTCCCCTCATCCCCTCGCCCGCCACCGGCGAAGCCGGCAGCCTGACCGCCCCTCGCTCGTTCAACATGATGTTCCAGACGAACGTCGGTGCAATGACCGACGCCTCGTCTGTCGCCTATCTGCGCCCCGAGACCGCCCAAGGCATGTTCGTTGACTTCAAGAATGTGGTGGACACCGGCCGCGTGAAACTGCCCTTCGGCATCGCCCAGATCGGCAAATCCTTCCGCAACGAGATCACTCCGCGCAACTTCATCTTCCGCTCGCGCGAGTTCGAGCAGATGGAGATGGAATATTTCATCCACGAGGACGCCGACTGGGCCAAGTGCCACGAGGAATGGATCGCCTGGTGCGAGGCCTGGCTGAAGAGCATCGGTCTGCCCGACAGCCACCTCTCGCGCTACACCCACCCGAAGGAGAAGCTCGCGTTTTACTCGCGCGGCACCGTGGACATCATGTTCAATTATCCCTTCGGCGTGCAGGAATTGTGGGGTATCGCCGCGCGCGGCAACTACGACCTCACGCAGCATGCCAACGCCAGCGGCAAGCCGCAGGAGATCTTCGACGAGGCCACAAAGAAAAAATTCGTGCCGCATGTCATCGAGCCCGCGGTCGGCGTCGACCGCATCTTTCTCGCCGTCCTCTGCGCGGCCTACGCCGAGGAGGAGGTGAAGGATGAGAAGGGCAACGTGGAAAAACGCACGGTGCTCCGGCTCTCGCCGCGTATTGCGCCGGTGAAGGTCGCCGTGCTCCCGCTGCTCAAGAACAAGGAGCAGTTGGTGGGCCGCGCACAGGCACTCTACACCAAGCTCAAGCGCCGCTACGCCGTGTTCTACGACGAGGCCGGCGCCATCGGTCGCCGCTACCGCCGGCAGGACGAGATCGGCACGCCATGGTGCGTGACGATCGATTTCGACACGATCGAGAAGCCCGGTGACACCTTCACCCTCCGCGAACGCGACAGCATGCAGCAGCAGCGCATCACCGAGACCGAGCTCTTCGCCCTGCTCGAAGAACAGGTTTACTGATCCCCCCTGCCAGCCGGCGTCCGTGGACAACGACTGTCATTTCTCCCCAGACCGGCGGCACCGCTACGCCCTCGTCCACCGCTGGAATCCGCTCTTCGGCGACCGGCTGATCCTGTGGATCGGGCTCAACCCGAGCACGGCGGACGAGACCCAGCTCGATCCGACGCTCACCCGCATCCGCACTTTCTCGCGACGCGAAGGCTTCGATGGTTTCTGGATGGCCAACCTCTTTGCCCTGCGCACGCCCTACCCGAAGGAGATGATGGCCGCGCCCGATCCCGTCGGCCCGGATAACGACGCCTCGCTCCTCGCCGCGGCGGATCATTGCGAGCGCATCGTGGCCGCATGGGGCGCCTGTGGAAAATTTCAGGCCCGGGCCGAGACCGTCGCGCAACTGCTCGCCGGCCATAAACTCTGGTGCCTCGGCACGACGCAGGCCGGTCACCCGCGCCATCCGCTTTATGTCGCTGGCGACCAGCCCCTCGTGCGGTGGATTCCAGGGGGGGCGGAAGGCCCATCCGCATGACAGGGTCTCACTGCGGCCCGGATTTCTCGATCAGCTTCCAGTCCAGCTGCGCCGCCCTGAGGGACAGGTTCATGTCGGCGATAAAGGCGATCATCGAACCGATGAGCCCGAGGATGGCCACGCAGAATATTGCCACCAGCACGCCCACCAGCTCAACGTGCCAGAAGGCTGCGACGAACAGCCCGAGAATCAGCACCCCCACGCTGAGCACCGTCACCGCCGCGAGCGTGATCGACAGCCGCAGGATGCCCGCACGCCGGTGCAGGATCTGCACCTGGTCGTTTAGGTTCGCCACCACCACCGGGGCCTGGTTGCCTTCCGATATCTCACGAATGATCGCCCGCGAACGGTCGATCATGCGTCCGAAGCGGTTGGTCAGAGTCAGGAGCAGCAGGCCGACCCCGGAGATGAGGATGACCGGACCGACCGCGAGTTGCAGGATCGGCACAAGTTGGGTCAGGGAGAGTTCTTTCATGTGATTGGTAAATCAGGTGCAGGACCCGGATCAACTTCACCTCCGTCGTGGCTAAGCTCAAGCTTACACCACCCGCGTGCCGCCGGAGAGCACCGGACCGGGGCGCGCCGCCACCCAAGCACAATTTCACTTAATAAGTAAAATTGCCCGGGCTGCCGCGGGTCCGCAGGTTAGGGGTTGAGTGGCCGGGCTGCATACCTCACCCTGCTGCCATGCTCCAGACAGACTTGCTGACCTCGGCCCGACTCAGGATTGATCCGTCGGTCCGGTGCAACATGGTCCGGCAGGGCTGTATGCTCCTTTGCACTGCGGGCAGCGGCCGGCTGCTGGTGCTGACCCCGCAACAGTCCGCGATCCTGCAGGATGGTTTCACCCAGCCCGTAACGGTGCCCGAGGTGCTGGTGCGGCTGCTGACCGACAACCGGTGTCCGCCGTTAAGCGAGTTTTACGAGTTGGTGCTACAGGCGCATGCCGCTGGCGTGCTGCTCGAGGAAGACGTCTTTCCTCCGCCCACTCTGGTGCGCCGCTGGTGGCTGCGCCTGCCACCACGCGTGGCGCTGGTTCTGGCCCGGCCCGTGCTCCTCCTGGCCATCGGCACGCTGCTGGTCGCACCGCGCCCGTGGATCGCACCCGCCTGGAACCTGGGCCTGCTCTGGGGCTGGCTGGCGGCTTGCGCGTTGTTCAGCCTGGGTGAAGTCCTCGCCGCCACTGTGTTGACAGGTGCCGGTTGCGAAGTGCGGCGGCCGCGTTTCCACTGGCGCCGGCTGTTTCCTTATTTTCGCACCGATACCAGCGAGGCCGCCATGGGTGGATCGGCCTGCGAACTGACCGTGGCCATCATGCGCGTAACCCCGTTGCTGGCGGGGACGGCGGCCGCCGCCTGGTTTGAACCCAACTGGCTTGCGCCCTTGCTGGCCGGCCTCTTCTTTGCGCTGGCCCCGACGCAACGCAGTGCCGCCCGGCAGTTGCTGGGCGGCCTCCTCGAATCCAAGGTCTTGACGGTGTCGTCAGGCTTCCTGTTCGAGCCGCGCCAGAAGGACTTTTGGGCGCGTTTCAAGGTGTGGTGGGAGGGGCGAACCTCGCGCTTCGGTCTGCTCTGGGTGGTCTGGGGCCTGGTTTGGGCCGGCCTGCTTGGCTGCGCGCTGCAATGGCTCCACCCCGGGATGTATACGGCGGTGTGGCGCTGGTTCGGACCACAGGGCAGTCTGCACCCCTACCTCAATGAGGCGCTTTATGTAGTCGCGGCCCTGCCGGGGCTGACGCTACTCACCCTCCTCTGGGCTTTCATCCGTCACTGGCTCATGCGGCGGGCGCTGACCAAGCCGCTGCGCGTCAACCAAACCCATATCAATACCGCCGCGCTCCAAGCCGGTGACAATCCGGCGGCGCTCCGCAGCGTGCCGCTGTTCCGCGGCCTCACGGACGATGATCTCAAGGCGCTCGCCGCCACGATGACGCCGGTGGAGATAGCTAAAAAACAGGCGGTCTTTCATGAGGACGATCCTGGCGATGCGTTCTATGTCGTGATGGCGGGGCAGTTGGCCGTGCTCAAGAATCAGCCCAAACCTTCGCGCCGCCAAAAAACCATCGGTTGCCTCTACCCGGGCGACGGCTTCGGCGAAATCGCCCTGCTGGACCACTCCACCCGCACGACCACCATCCGGGCGACGCGACCGAGCCGGCTGCTGCGCTTGGGCAAAACAGACTTCGACCAACTGGTCGTCGGTAAAATGGGGGGCGAAAAGGTGCGCGAGTTGCTGCAAAGCGCGGCTTTTCTCGGGCGTCTCACCATTCTGGGCGGCTGGCCCTTCGATGACCTGATGCGCTACGCCCAGCGCTGCCGCAGCCACCATTACGAGGCGGGCACGCAGGTCCTGCGCAAGGGCGAGGGCAATATCTGGTTTTTTCTCATTTTCGACGGCGCCTTCGAGGTGCGTAATGGCAAGAAGGTATTGGGCCGGCTGCAGCCGGGCGATTATTTCGGCGAGATCAGCCTGCTGGAGCATGGCATCACCACGGCGGACGTGTTCGCCGTTGAGGAAAGCCGCTGCCTCGTGATGTCGCGCGCGGATTTTCTGGCCTTCTTCGCGCGGGACTACCGCATCGGCACGCGCATCGAGGCCCTCGCCACGCAGCGTCTCGGCAGCCGGCTTTTCAGCTCACGGTAACGGGCGGGGTTCACGCGTGCACGGCCGCGAACATCGCGACAATATTTGCGGGCGGCACGTCGGTCATGATATTGTGCACCTGCTGGAAGACGTAGCCGCCGCCCGGCCGCCAGACCTCCATCAGCCGGCGCACGTGGTCGCGCACCTGGCCGGGCGTGCCCGTCATGATCATTTCCCGCGTGTCGCAGCCGCCGCCCCAGAAGGTCAGCCGGCTGCCGAAGTCCGCCTTCAAGCCCGCGGGGGCCATGCCGCGGCAGGTGATCTGCACCGGATTGATCGCCTCGAGACCCGCCTCGATGAGGCCGGGGAGCAGTTCGCGCACGCCGCCGCAACAATGCAGCATGATCCGGAGATGCGGGGCGAGTTCGCGGACGCGCCGCCACAGCTGTCGCTGCCGCGGCTGGAAGAACTCGCGATACATCGCCGGCGAGATCTGCGGACCCGATTGCATGCCCAGGTCGTCGCCGAACAGGATGATATCAATGTGCGGACCCACCGCGCCCAGGAAACGCTCCAGATTAGCCAGATGCATCTGCACCAGCCGATCCAGAAAAGCATGGGCCCGGTCCGGTTCGCCGGCGAGGAGCAGAAAAAAATTGTCGTTGCGGTAGAGAAACTGGCCCAGTTCGAGCAGGTTGCCGCCAAACAATCCGATGATAGCACGGTCGGTCTGCGCACGCAGCCGGGCCGCCCCCGCCGCGAGTTGCCAGAGACCCCCGGCACCCGCCGCGATAGGCCCGGGCGGTGAGGCGGCGGTCGCCCACATCACTTCGCCGAGTGCCTCCTCGATCCGTTCGAGGTTGTCGTCCTCGGCAAATGGATAGCAGGTCTGTTCGAAGTAAAGCACGCCGGGCGGCATCCGCGCCATGATCTGCTTGGTCGCCGAGCGCAGGACCCACTCATCCTCGTCACGCTCCGGTCTGGCCCACACCGGCATGAGGCAGGGCGAACCGTCGGGCAGCACCCACTCGGTCCACCACTTGTCCTCGAGCGCAAACGCCCGGCCGAGCTCGATGGTGTCCACGCCGAAAAGCTGCAGCACATCCTCGTCCACGATGGCAAGTTGCTGCACCGGATCGTAAACACGGATGGGCCTTTCCTCCAAACCAAGATACCGGCGCAACCGCCGGTAGGCCATGGCGGCGATGCCGGAGGAGCGGTGACCGGAAAAATCCACCGGAATGCGGTCCGGTTCGCGGTGATTCAACGCCATCAGCACTCGTTCGCGGGAGTTCATGAGCAGGCTATGCCGGAGCGTAGGCGGACTTGGTGACGTTTTTCGACGAGATTTTCCACGGGTTTAATACGTGTTTCAGCTCGCGGCAGCCTTTCCGATCAGCCTCGATCCGCTGTTTCCCGCCCTGCTGTTCTTCATTCGTCCCCCTTTTTCTCATCCCCATGCCCGCATCTCCGCCCTCCCCAGCTCTCTCTTTCGCGCTCCTTGATCCACCCGCCACCCCCGTGATTGGCAAGGACCACCCAGACCTCGCCGGCAACAAATACGGCTTTGAGGGCGGCTGCGTGGTGAAGGAGGCTGGCCGGTATCACCTCTTCACCGCGGAGATGGCGGGCGACCCGTTCTGGGTGAGAATGAGGCTCGCCCATTGGTCGAGCCCCGATGCGGAAAACTGGCGGCGCGAGGGTACGCTTTACGAAACCGACGGTCGACTCACACCTGGCGACAACCGCTCTTCGCTCTGGGCCCCGATGGCGGTCTTCAACGACAACGAAAACTGCTGGAACCTGTTTTACATCGCCTACCGTCCCGGCGAAAACGAACACGAGGGACACATGAATGGGCAGATCTGGCGCGCTGTCTCCACCACCGTCGGCCGCGGCGGCATCGGCGGGCCATATGACGACGCAGGCATCGTCCTGCAGCCTGACGCCGCCTCGCAGCCGTGGGAGGGCCAGCAGGGCACGGATTCCTTCTACCCATGGCACGTCGGCGCCGGGTGGTATGCTTTCTACGGCAGCCATAATCACTGGCCGGTGGGCCCGTGGCGCGTCGGCCTCGCCGAGGCCCCGGCGCTTGCCGGGCCATGGACCCGCTGCACCGGCCTTAATCCCTCGCCCATCGAGCCGGTCTTCATTGAAAACCCGCTCGTGACCAAAGTGGGAGCGCACTTTGTCGCCGTTTACGACAACTGTGCGCCGGGTGATACTTATATCCCGGAAGGCCGCCATGTAGGTTGTTCAATCTCCACCGACGGCGTCCATTGGCCCAAGGGCCATGACCTCGCCGTGCAGCCGACAGCCGGCCCCGCGCAATGGTCCGAAGACCTTCGCACACCACTGGGGCTCATTGCCGAGGCCGATGGCACCTTCACGCTGCTTTATACCGGCAAACTGCGGGGGCTTGATTTCTGGCCCGTGGGTCTCGCCCGTCTGCGGTTGGCGGGTAATAAAACCAATAAATAGAGGGCTCGCGCTGTTGCTTAGCCTCCATGTTCAACGGCACCAAATCAAGTATTGTGGGTGGTAACCCCACAAAGGATGGCGTGCCTCATTCATTAAAAACTCATTCATAATGAGAATTTTAAATGCTTTTTAAAAATATCATCGGCGTTAATTTTATTTTCCCCGGGCAAATCGGGCTTCCATTTTTGCACCGATCCTAGCATGGTGGCCGGGCACAGCGGGCATTAAAGAGCCGTCTGTCCCGGCCGGGTGACGCCGCCCCGGGACCTTCGATCCGGATATTTCCACTGCGTTCCGGTGATCGAAACGGTGGCCGGGGTCTTTTCCATATCTATGTCACATCCGGTCATCATTCAGGGCGGTATGGGTGTAGCTGTCTCCAATTGGGAGCTGGCGAACGCCGTTTCTCGGTTGGGCGCACTCGGCGTCATTTCCGGCACGGCGCTGGCCAGCGTGCTGACGCGGCGCCTGCAGGCCGGCGATCCGCTGGGGGAGATGCGCCGCGCGCTGGCCAATTTTCCCATCCCGGCGGTGGCGGAAAGAATTCTCGCCCGCTATCATGTCCCGGGCGGCAAGGCGGCGGCGGCATCACATGCACCGACACCCATGCCGACCCTGCAACCGGGTCCGGCCCTCACCGAACTGACCGTGGCGGCCAATTTTGCCGAGGTTTTCCTCGCCAAGGAAGGGCACTCAGGTGTGGTCGGCATCAATCTCCTCGAAAAAATCCAGCTCCCCACCCTGGCCTCGCTGTATGGGGCGATGCTGGCCAAGGTCGACTACGTGCTGATGGGCGCCGGCATCCCGCGCGCCATCCCCGGCCTGCTTGACCGGCTGGCGGAGGGCGCGCCGACGGAGCACAAAATCGACGTCATCGGCGCCAGGCCCGGCGAAGATCACTTCCTCAGCTTTGACCCGGCGGCATTTTTCGGCGGATCAGCCCCGCGCCTGTCGCGTCCGCTGTTTCTCGCCATTGTCGCCTCCGCGACGCTCGCCATGACCCTCGCCCGCAAGTCCAGCGGCCACGTGGACGGCTTCGTGGTCGAGGGTGAATTAGCCGGCGGTCATAACGCTCCCCCCCGCGGCCCGCTGCAACTCGACGCCCGCGGCGAGCCGATCTACGGCCCGCGCGATGTGCCCGAACTCGCCAAAATCCGCGAACTCGGTCTGCCCTTCTGGCTGGCGGGCAGCCATGCGCGGCCGGAAAAACTGGCGGAGGCGCTGCAGGCGGGCGCCGCGGGCATCCAGGTTGGCACAGCCTTCGCATTTTGCGAGGAATCTGGCATCGATCCCGGCTACAAAAGACGGATAATCCAAGCCGCCCGCGCCGGCACGGCACGGGTGTTTACCGACCCAGTCGCCTCTCCCACGGGCTTTCCCTTCAAGGTCGCGGAACTGGCCGGCACCCTTTCGACCCAAGAGACTTATGCGGCGCGGGGCCGGATCTGCGACCTCGGCTACTTGCGACAGCCTTATCTCAAACCCGAAGGCAGTGTTGGCTATCGTTGCGCTGCGGAACCGGTTGAGGACTACGTGCGCAAGGGTGGCCTTGTCGCGGACACCACGGGCCGGAAATGCCTGTGCAATGGCCTCATGGCCACCGTGGGATTGGGACAGTTGCGCAACGGCGAAACGGAACCCCCCATCCTGACCGCGGGCAACGAGGTGGCCGACCTCGCCCGGCTGCTGCCGGAAGGCCAAGACAGCTACCGGGCGGAGGACGTCCTCCGCTATCTGCGCGGCACGCTGGCTTGAGGTCAAGCGGGAGACCTCGTGACTGTTTTCCCACCCAGTAAGCCGAAGGGGCGCAGCTTGCGCCTGCGTCCGCTGGGTGCCCCTTCGGCTTCACACCCCGCGATAATCCGATAATCAGCAGACAGTAAGCAATATCCCGTCGCCTTCACCCGCTCGCGCGGAGTTTTACGATCAGGTCCTTGGCCTCGACGGTGTCACCCACGGCGGCGTGAAGCTCGGCGATCACACCGCCGGCCGGTGCGTAGACGGAGGTCTGCATCTTCATCGCCTCCATCATGAAGAGCCGGTCGCCCTTCGCCACCTTGGCACCGACGGAGGTGGACAGCGTCGCGATGAGGCCGGGGATGGGCGCGGCGATCTGCAGCGGGTCGGCCAGGTCGGCCTTCACACGGATCTTGACCGTGGGGGTCACACTCTTGTCGTGGATGAAGACCTCGCGGGTGATGCCGTTGAGCTCACAAGTGACGGGCCGCCGGCCGTCCCTGTCGGCCTCGCCGACGCTGATGAGTCGGATGATGAGCACCTTGCCCTCCTCGATCTCCACGGAGATCTCCTCGCGCGGCTTCAGGCCGTAGAAATACGCGGGGGTGGGCAGCACACTGACGTCACTGTATTCGCGCAGGTGCTTGGCAAAATCGGCGAAGACCTGCGGATACATGAGGTGGGAGTAAAATTCGTCGTCGGTGGGCTCGCGGCAGAGTTTATCCGCCAGCGGCGTTTTTAACGCGGCGAGTTCTGCAGTGAATGCGGCCTTTCCCGTCGCGTTAGGGACAACGCGCCCCACCTTTTTAGCGGCACGCTTTTGCTCGGCTGCGAGCGCGGCCCTGTATTTCGCCTGTGCTTCTCTGCAGCGTTTCTCGCCGAGTACGGCGCGCCACATTGCGGCCGGCCAGCCGCCATCGGGCCAGCCGAGCCCGCCGGTGAGCATGTCGATGACACTCTCGGGATAAGGCGTCTCGCCCGGGGGCAGGTTGACCACATCGGCGGGGTGGATGCCGCGCGAAAAGAGAAAAAGCGCCATGTCGCCAACGACCTTGGAGGAAGGCGTGACCTTCACGATGTCGCCGAAGAGCTGGTTGACCTCGGCATAGGTGCGCGCGATCTCGGGCCAGCGGTGCGCGACGCCCATGGAAACGGCCTGCTCCTTGAGGTTGGTATACTGGCCGCCGGGCATCTCGTGCAGATAGACCTCGGCGCTGCCGGTTTTCGGCGCGGTGTCGAAGGGCGCGTAGAACGTGCGTACCTGTTCCCAATAGTCGGAGAATTGGTTGAGCCGGTCGAGGTCGAGCCCGGTGTCGCGCGGGGTGTGTTGCAGGGCCGCAACCACCGAGTTGAGGTTGGGCTGTGCGGTGCTGCCCGACATAGAGGCGGTCGCGAGGTCCACAATGTCCACGCCGGCATCGGCGGCGCGGAGGACGGAGGCGGCGCTGATGCCGCTGGTGTCGTGGGTGTGAAAGTGGATGGGCAGGCCCACCTCCTCCTTCAGCGTCTTCACGAGCTTGTGGGCGGCGTAGGGCCGGCAGAGGCCGGCCATGTCCTTGATCGCAAGGACGTGCGCGCCCATGCGCTCAAGCTCCTTTGCCAGCTTCACGTAATACTTGAGCGTAAATTTGTCGCGGCGGTCGTCGAGAATGTCGCCCGAGTAGCAAAGCGCGGCCTCGCAGACCGCATGCGTCTCCTGCACGGCGTCCATCGCCACGCGGAGGTTGGGGAGATAGTTCAGCGAGTCGAAGATCCGGAAAATGTCCATGCCACTGGCGGCGGCATGCTTCACGAAGCCAGCGACGACGGCGTCGGGATAGTTGGTGTAACCGACGGCATTGGCGCCGCGCAGCAGCATCTGGAAACAGATGTTCGGCACCTTGGCGCGGAGCTGGCGCAGGCGCTCCCAAGGATCCTCGTTAAGGAAGCGCATCGCGGTGTCGAAGGTGGCGCCGCCCCACATCTCCAGCGAGTAGAGCTCCGGCGCGCGCCGGGCGAGGAAGCCGGCGCAGGCCAGCATGTCGTAGCTGCGCACACGCGTGGCCATGAGTGACTGGTGGGCGTCGCGGAAGGTCGTGTCGGTGACAAGCAGGCGTTTTTGCTGCCGCGTCCACTCGGCGAATTTCTTCGCCCCGACGCGCAGGAGGCGGTCGCGGGTGCCGAGGGGCGGCGTGCTATGGTCGTCGTGACCCGGCGGGGTGACCGCGGGCAGGGCCCGGGCCGGACGGTAGCCCTTGGCGTGCGGGTTGCCGTTGACGGTGATGTTGCCCAGGAAGCTGAGCAGCTTGGTAGCCCGGTCGCGGCGGGGCTTGAAAGTGAAGAGCTCGGGCGAGGTGTCGATGAGCGTGGTCGTGGCCTCGCCGGAACGGAAGAGCGGATGGGCGATGACGTTCTCGAGAAACGGGATATTGGTCTTCACGCCGCGGATGCGGAACTCGCTGAGGACGCGACGGGCGCGGTTCAGCGCGATCTCGTAACTCGGGCCGCTGGTGATGCTCTTCACAAGCAGCGAGTCGTAGAACGGCGTGATGACGGCATCGGTGTAGCCCATGCCGCCGTCGAGGCGCACGCCGAAGCCGCCCGGCGAGCGGTAGGCGAGGATGCGGCCGTAGTCGGGCACGAATTTGCTCTCCGGGTCCTCGGTGGTGATGCGGCACTGGATGGCATAGCCCTGGCGCGGCACGTCGGCTTGCACCGGCATGCCCACTTCCGGCGAATGCAGGGCGTGCCCCTGCGCGATGAGAATCTGGGCCCGGACGAGGTCGAGACCGGTGATGACCTCGGTGACGGTGTGCTCGACCTGGATGCGCGGGTTCATCTCGATGAAAAACCACTCGTGGCGGTCGAGATCATAGAGAAATTCGATGGTCCCGGCGTTGTCGTAACGGATGGCACGGGCGATCTTCACCGCCGCCGCACAGAGTTCGCCGATCACGGCGGGCGGCAGGCCGAAGCTCGGCGCCACCTCGACCACCTTCTGGTGGCGGCGTTGCACGGAACAGTCGCGCTCGTGGAGGTGGATGACATTGCCATGCTGATCGCCCAAGATCTGCACCTCGATGTGTTTTGCGCGCGGAATGTATTTCTCGAGAAAGACCGCGGGATTGCCGAACGCGCGGCCGGCCTCACCCTGCGCCTCGTCGAGCAGCGACCGGAGGTCGGCCGCCTGCGACACGACGCGCATGCCGCGACCGCCGCCGCCGAAGGCCGCCTTGATGATCAGCGGAAAGCCTATCTCCCGCGCAATCTTGACCGCCTGCTCGCGGTCCGTCACCGGCTCCTCGGTGCCGGGCAGCACGGGCACGTGATTTTTTTTCGCGAGGGTGCGCGCGGCAGTTTTGTCGCCCATCATCTCCAGTAATTCGGACCGTGGGCCGACAAAGACGATGCCGGCCTGCTCACAGGCGCGGGCAAATCCGGCGTTTTCCGAAAGGAAACCGTAGCCGGGATGGATGGCTTCAACCCCCTTCTCCCTGGCAACGCCGATGATGGACTTGATGTCGAGGTAGGCGGCCACCGGGCCATGACCGTGGCCGATCTGATAGGATTCATCGGCCTTGTAGCGATGAATACAGAAACGGTCCTCCTGCGCAAAGACGGCCACGGTGCGGAGGTGAAGTTCGGTGCCGGCGCGGAAGATGCGCACCGCGATCTCGCTGCGGTTAGCGGCCATGAGCTTGCGGACGGGCCGGATGGCGGGGCGGGGCGGGGGGTTGGGGGATTGGGTCACGGTGAAAATCGGGGGTGCCCATCTGTAGGCGGGGCGTTGGTGCACGCCAAGGAGAACCGGAACAGATGTATGCCCGGCACCGGTCGTTCCGGTCCGTGAATTCGTCAAGTAATAAGCACTCTCAATATAGGCGCCCACGGGCGTCGCCGAGCGACGCCCCTACAAATATCACTCCTGGCTATCCCTACTAACTGCCTTTCCGCGGCAGTTTCTCCCAGCGCCGGAAAGCCTCACACATGGCGGCTAGCTTTTCCGGCGTGTGGTTGACGTCTTTGGGGGTCGAGTAGGCCATGCTGATGTAGCCGCCGTTGAAGGCGCCCAGTGTCGTGATCAACCGTTTTGCGTAGTTCCGGATGTCGTCGAGCGAGCCCTCGATCATGGTTTTCTGGATGTCCACGGGACACCAGAACGCCAGCCGGCCCCCAACCTTCGCGGCCAAGTTTTCCACGCCCATATTCTCCTGCTGGTCCTGCTGGATGACATTCAGCCCGGCCTCCGCCAACGCTGGGAGGAGGTCGATGATGTAGCCACAGGAATGTAGCCAGACATCCATGCCAAGGCTGTGGGCATAGGCCCAGTTCGCACGGTAATGCGGCATGAAAAACTCCTCGATCATCTCAGGTTTGACCATGAGGCGATTTTGCAGGCCCCAGTCGTCGTAGCTCATGACGCCGTCGCAGCCCAACTCATGAAGGAGCCGAATGGACTCCTTTTGTTTGGCGGCCAGGCGACCGACAAAGGCTTTGAGATCGTCGGGGCTTTCATAATAGGCCACGAACATGGCCTCCAGTGTCATGAGGTTGTGCGTCCCCTCGTTTAGGGAACCGCAAGGCATGACACCCAGACAGTATTTGGGGTTGGTGGACTGGCGGGTCGCGGCGACGCGCGCAGCGGCTTCCTTGAACAGATCCGCCCGGTGCAAATCGGGTATAACGTAGTCAGCCTGCCGGCGGATGTCCCTGATGGCGGGATCGAGGACTTCGCCCCGGCCGATGACCCCGCCTTTCATGCGGTAGAATTTGGTGCCCCAGCAGTCGATCATCGTATCGATGTCGCCCTCATTTTTCCAGTCCTGCACGGGCGCGGGCTTGGGAATCCAAAGCCATTCGATATCATTTTCTTTCCCGTCCGGGAGATAATGGGGAATCCGATCAGGACCCTTGAAGTGGATGGCAGCCCGGACGCGTTCTTGTGAGATCATGGGGAGAAATGGGTCATGAAGACATCACGTCCTGCGGGCGTGTAAACAAAATCAAGTGCCTTGCGCAGGTGACTGCCGGATGGGGAACGCCAATTTCCAGGTTTTTTGTTTTAGATCAGGAGGAGCGGGGGGCGGCGCGGCTCCAGTTTGGTCAAAACAAAGATCCTATCCAAATTTAAAATCACCGGCCGCTTTTCCTTGCCCCCGGCTATTGGTCTTCAGCTACGCTGGGGCCATGTTACGCCCCCGGCCGCTGCTGACCCTGTTTTACCTTTGGATCTTTCTCTCCACCCAGGCGGCCTTTGCTGAAAAAAGACCGCTAACCCCACAGGATTACGACGGTTGGCGGAGCCTTGACACGCCGCTGCTCTCGCGGGACGGCCGCTGGCTGGCCTACGGCGATATGCCGCAGGTGGATGACGGGCACCTCGTCGTGCGTGACCTGGCCACCGGCCGGGAATACCACGAAGCTGCCGGCGCCCGGCCGCCCGCGCCCTTTCCCCCGCCACGCGTCGCCAACCCCGACGAGCCGCCGCCAGTCCGCGACCTGCGCATCACACTGACCAGCGACAGCCTTTTTGCAGTCGCGTCCACGTTCCCCGCCAAAGCCGAGCTGGTGGCGGCACGGAAGCAAAAAAAGAAACCCGAGGAAATGCCCAGAAACGGCCTGCTTCTGCTCAAGCTCGCCACGGGCGAAGCTGTACGCGTGGCGGCGGTGAAAAACTTCCAAGTGCCCGCCCGCGGCGGCGCCTGGGTGGCATATCTGAAGGAGGCGGCGCCCAAGGAAGAGGCTGCCGAAGCCAAGACGGCAACCGTGGCGGAAAAAAAACCTGCCAAAAAGAAGAAAAAAAACGAAGCCACCAGGGCTCCGGCGCCTGCGCCGGACGATCCGAAGGCAGTAGAGGGCAAAGCTAGTCTTCCAGCGAAGAAAAAGCCTGTTTATGGCACCGATCTCGTGCTGCGCGACCTTGCGCGAGGCACCGAGCACGTGTTCGCCAACGTCGTCGAATATGCCTTGGCCCGCGATGGTCGCACCCTGCTTTTCACCGTTTCTTCCAAGGCCGCCACCGATAACGGTGTGTATGCCTTCACCCCCGGCGACCCCACCGGTCCCGTCGCCCTGCTCATCGGCCCGGGGCGCTATCTCAAGCTCGCGTGGGACCGCCAACAGACGCAGGCGGCATGGGTTAGTGATCGCGACGACCACGCCGCCGCCGTGCCGCAGTTCAAGGCCTATCACTGGTTGCGGGGCTCCAGCACCACGGCCGCCGTCAGCGCCTCATTCCCCGCCGGCCTGCAGGTCAGCGACAAGGCTGCACCGGCCTTTTCCCGCGACGGCAGGAAACTCTATCTGGGCCTAGCCCCGGCACCGAAAGCCGAGCCGGATCCCGCGGCGACCGCTGATCCCGAGGACAAGGTCACCGCCGACCTCTGGAGCACGCGCGATGACCATGTGCAGCCGATGCAGGAAGTGCGCGCTACGGAGGAGCGCAACCGCAGCTATCGCGGGGTGCTCGACCTCGCCACCGGTGTCTACACCCAGCTGGCCGATGTCACACTGCCGACGGTCACCTTGAGTGATGACGGCACCCGGGCACTCGGCTTCGACGACCGGCCCTACCGCCGCCAGGTGGAATACGACAACCATTATAGCGACATTCTTCTGGTCGACACCACCACGGGAGAACGCCGCCGAGTGCTGACGGCGCTGGCCGGCAGCTCGCGCGGCGGGCCCTCCCTGGACTGGTCACCCGACGGCCGGTGGGCGGTTTATTACCACGACCGGCAATGGCATTTGCTCAACACCACTACCGGCGTGACCCGGACTCTTACGGCCTCGCTGCCGGTCGCTTTCGCCAAGGAGGACCACGACTTGCCGGAGCCTGCACCCAGCTACGGCTGGGCGGGCTGGACCGGCGACAGCGCCTCGCTTTTGGTTTATGACCGCTTTGATGTCTGGCGTTTGTTCACGGACGGGCGGTCGTCGGTCAACCTGACCCAAGGGGCCGGCCGCGCCGGGCACATCACGCTGCGCGTGCAAAACATCGAACCGCGTGAAGAGGACGACGAGACGCGCGGCATTAACCCGGCCAAACCGCTGGTATTGCGCGGTGAATGCGAGGAAACGCGCGCCACCGGTTTCTACCGGACCACCTTCGCCGCCGACGGTCCGCCGCAACGCCTGCTCTGGGGTGACTGCCATCACGTCTACGCCGGCCGGGCCCTCGGCGCCGACGTGCTGCTGGTCACGGTCGCACGGTTCGACGAATTCCCCGACGTGCACACCACCGATGCCTCGTTCGCCAGCCTGAAGAAAGTCTCCGCCTTGGGGGCGCAACTCGAGCCATTCAAGTGGGGCCGGGCGGAGTTGATGGCTTATACCAACACCGACGGCGTCCCGCTCCGGGCCGCGCTCATCAAACCGGCGGATTTCGACCCGGCGAAAAAATATCCGCTGCTCGTCTACATCTACGAACGCCTCTCCCAGACCGTGCATCGGTTCAACCCCCCGACACCCGGTCAAAACATCAGTTTTCCCCACTACGCCAGCAACGGTTACCTCGTGCTGCTGCCCGACATCGTTTACACCGAGGGACAGCCGGGACAAAGCGCGCTGAAATGTGTGCTGCCGGCGGTGGACGCCGTGGTGGCGCAAGGCAGCGTTAATGAGACGGCCATCGGCATCCAGGGTCACTCCTGGGGCGGCTACCAGATCGCCTACCTGATCACACAGACAAACCGGTTCCGTGCCGCCGAGGCGGGAGCGCCGGTCGGCAACATGACCAGTGCCTACTCCGGCATCCGTTGGGGTCCCGGTCTGCCACGCCAGTTTCAGTATGAGCAGACGCAGAGCCGCATCGGTCTGCCGCTCACCGATGCGCCGGAGCGCTATTTGGCTAACTCGCCGGTCTTTCACATCAAAAACGTGCAGACCCCGCTTTTGATCCTGCACAACGACCATGACGACGCCGTGCCGTGGGAGCAGGGCATCGAACTTTTCCTTGCGCTCCGCCGCCACGGCAAGTCCGCGTGGTTCTTCAATTACAACCAGGAACTGCACGGATTGCGCCGCCGGGCCGACCAGCAGGATTATACCCTTCGCCTGTGGCAGTTCTTTGACCACTATCTGCGGGGCGCACCGGCTCCCGTCTGGATGGAAAAGGGCATTCCCTACCTCGACCGCGACCAGGAAAAATTGCACTTCAACGCCCGGCCCGAATGATCCCATGAGCAAACGCGCCGCCATCATCAAATGCCTCCTGGGCGGGTTCGCCGTCCTGCTGCTCGGTTCCCAATTTTTCCGGCCGGAGAAAAACCTCTCGCCCGGCGGTCCCGGGCCCGACGACCTCACCGTGTTGCGGCCCCCGTCGGCAGAGGTCAAGGCGGTGTTGCAACGCGCGTGTTACGACTGCCACTCAAACCACACGCGCTACCCGTGGTACGCCGAGGTGCAGCCCATCGCCTGGTGGCTGGCCCACCACGTCAAGGAGGGGAAAAGCCACTTCAATTTCTCCACGTTCGGCACCTATTCGGCCAAGCGCCAGGCGCGGAAACTCGGCGAACTGCTGGATGAGGTTGAGGAAGGCAATATGCCCTTGACCTCCTACAAACTGGCCCACGCCGAGGCGCGCCTCACCCCGGCCGAAACCAAGGCGCTCATGGATTGGGCGGCCGCCGGGCGTGACAACCTGCCGGCGCGGTAGCCTGCCGAGAGAAGTGCGGACGGCCCGCCATTCAGCCCAAAACGGTCGGGCTGTCCGCGTTTCTCCTTTCCCACGCTCGCGTTGCCTCACGCGGTCACTTTACCTTTCCGCGCATTTATGGAAACCCAAGCCCTGCGCTACGCCGTCATTGGTGCCGGCGGCATCGCCCATTATCACCTCAACGATATCCTGGCCAAACCAGGTGTAACGCTGGTCGGCATCGCGGATCCCGCCGACCCGAAACACTGGCGGGTGCCCGCCTTGCACCAGACCGTGCCGCGTTTTACCGACGCAGAAATCATGCTACGCGAGACCCGACCCGATCTGGTCTCCATCTGTACGCCGAACAAATTTCACCATCCCTGCACGCTGCTCGCGCTCCGGCATGGGGCGCATGTCACCTGCGAGAAACCACTCGCCCTGACCGTCGCCGAGGCAGAAGCGATGGAGTCAGCGCGGGCCGCCGCCGGCAAACTCGGCGGTATCAACTTCTCCTACCGCAACAATGCCGCCTTCCGTTTCGCGCGCGAACTCATCGCCAGTGGTGAACTCGGCCGGTTGCTCCGCGTGAACACCGTTTACCTGCAAAGCTTCCTCGGTGCTCCCGCCACGCCGCACACGTGGCGCAATGACGCCACGCTTGCCGGTTTCGGCGCCCTCGGCGACCTCGGCGTGCACATGATTGACGGCGTCTGGTTTCTCACCGGCCTCGTCTACCGCCGCGTCGTCGGGCTGGCGCAGACGCTCATCCCGGAAAAAACCGATGCCGGCGGCATCTTGCGCCCGGTGACAACCGACACCAATGCCACTTGGCTTGCCGAACTCACCGGCGGCGTGGTCGCGACTTTTGAGACCACGCAGATCGCACCCGGCTACGGTAATTTTTTCCGCATCGAGATCTCCGGCGAACGCGGCACCCTCGCCGTGCACTCGGATTTTCCGGAGGACATCTGGCTGCGTGCCGGGGCCACCCTCACGAAATACGCGACCTGGAAGACCGACGTGCCGCAACAGAAGCTGCCGACGGATTTCATCGGCCGCGGTGCCCCCGCCACTCCCGGCGCCATCGTGCATGCTATCCGCGGCGAGAAAGTCGATTATCCCACCTTCGCCGACGGCCTGCGCGCCCAGCGTGTGCTGGGCGCGATCCTCGACTCAATGCAGTCGGGCGCGTGGCAGGCGGTGAATTGAACCAGTTTTGCCAAGGGCGCGCCCGGTTTTCGTCCGTTGAAATTTCAGCCGTTGGGGCTCCCCGGCGGAGTTGCAACTCGCCAGTTGTCGACTGTCAGACTTGACTGCCGCCATGACTACCATCGCCCAATGCGCCTCGATCGACGAGGCGCTGCTACTCAAGTCGATGCTGGAAGGCAATGGGATCGCCGCCTTTGTGCCGGATGAATTGACCGCGCAGACCGCCCCGCCTTATCTGTTCGCCGGCAGCGGTGTGCGCGTGCAGGTGGAGGATGAGCAGGCCGAGACTGCGCTCTCACTGATCGCCACGGCCGGCCATGACGGCAGCGGAACTGAACCGCCGGACACCGGGTGAATATTTAGCGATAGTTCACGCCTTGTTTCCCACGCCGTCCGGTCTGTGCAGCTTGCACCCCCGGCCCAATTCGCCAAGCTGACCGCATGCAACGCTCACTTCTTACCCTTCTGCTGACTGGTCTCGTGTTCGCTGCCGGCTGTTCCTCCACCTATTATGGCGCCATGGAAAAGATGGGTTACGCCAAGCGCGACATCCTTGTTTCCCGGGTGGAGAAGGCCCGCGACGCCCAAGAGGAGGTCAAGGTCGAGTTTGCCGATGCGCTCCAGGCTTTTCTGGCGGTCACGAAGGCGGACGGGGGTGAGCTGAAACAGAAATACGACACGCTCAGCGCCCGGTTCAAGCAGAGTGAGGCGGCGGCGCAAAAGGTCCGTGACCGTATCACCGCCATCGAGTCCGTCGGCGAAGCGCTGCTTGAGGAATGGGGCAATGAACTCGGCCAATATAGCAGTGCCGAGCTCCGGGCGCGCAGCCAGGAGCAACTCGCCGCGACCCGCAACCGCTACACCACCCTGCTCGCCACCATGCACCGCGCCGCCGCGCGCATGGAGCCCGTCCTCGTCATCTACCGGGACCAGGTGCTCTATCTGAAACATAACCTCAACGCCCAGGCGCTGCGTGCACTCGACGCCAACGCCCGCACCCTCCAGGGTGACATCTCCCGGCTCATCGCCGAGATGGAACAATCCATCCGTGAGGCGGACGCTTTCATCCGCGGTCTCGAACAGTCGCCATGAAAGGCAGCGCCACCGAAATCTTCATCATCTTTCTGCTGCTGCTGGCCAATGGCCTTTTTGCCATGGCCGAGATAGCGGTGGTCTCCTCCCGCAAAGGCCGCCTCAAAAAACTGGCCGACGAGGGCTCGGCGAAGGCGAAGGCCGCACTGGCGCTGGCGCTGGAACCGACCCGTTTCCTTTCCACGGTGCAAATCGGCATCACTCTGGTTGGGATTCTGGCCGGTGCCTACGGCGGCGCCACCTACGCCGACAAGGTGGCAGCCATGGTCGCGCGGTTGCCGGCATTGGAGCCATACAGCCATGCGATCGGCCTGTTTTTGGTGGTCGGTGCCATCACATATTTCACCCTCGTTTTTGGTGAACTCGTGCCCAAGCGCGCCGCGCTGAACAATCCCGAGCGCAAGGCCATGTTGGTTGCCGGTCCGATGAACGCGGTATCGCGTCTTGCCTCACCTTTCGTCTGGTTGCTCACTTTCTCCACCAATCTTGTGCTCAAGGTGCTCGGCCTCAACCGGGAGCCGGAGGTTCCGCCTTCCGAGGAAGAGGTTTCCCATCTCATCGAACAGGGGACCACCGCGGGTGTCTTTCACAAGTCCGAGCGCGCGATGGTCGAGGGCGTGCTGCGACTCGATGAGCGCCCGGTCACAGACATCATGACCCGCCGCAACCGCGTCGTCTGGCTCAACATCGCCGACCCCGACGAAGTGAACTGGCGCAAGATCGTCGCGAGCGGCCATTCGCATTTCCCGGTCTACGAGGGCACGCGTGACAACGTGCTCGGTCTGGTGGCGGTGAAGGCGCTCTGGGCCAACGCCGCGATCGGCTTGGAAAGCCGCCTGCGCAACCACCTCACCCCGCCGCTGTTCGTGCCAGAAACCATCAACGCCGTGCAGTTGCTCGAGACCTTCAAGAAGTCCGGCAAGCACCTAGCCCTCGTCACCGACGAGTTTGGCGGCATCCAGGGCCTCGTCTCGCTCATCGACGTGATGGAGGCCATCGTCGGTGATCTGCCCGAACCCGGCGACCGGCGCGGTCCCGACGCGGCGCAGCGCGAGGACGGCTCGTGGCTGGTGGATGGCGCGATGGCCGTAGCGGATCTGCAACGCCGTTTTATCCTCGGGCCGTTGCCGCGCGAAAACGAAGAGGCTTACGCAACGCTCGGTGGCTTTGTCCTCGACCGGCTGGGTCATATTCCGCGCCCTGGCGAAGCGTTCGCATGGGGCGGCTGGCGTTTCGAGGTCATGGACATGGACCGCAACCGCGTGGACAAGGTGCTGGTTGCTCCGGCGAAGAAGTAGGCCGGCGGTTCAGCGCACGACCATCTCCCGCAGCCGCGTGGCGTAGTGGCGAAAATTCGGCCAGGAGACATCCGGCGGCACGTGGTGGTCGAGATCGGGGATGTAGCGTCCGCTCTCCAGCGCCGGGCGGATGCGCTCCAACTCGGCGTCGATCGCCGCCGGGCCGAGCGCGAGAGCCCGCTTGTCGATGCCACCCATCAGCGCCAGTCCGGGGTATTTTTTCCGGAAGATATTCACATCCGCCCCGGCCGCAGCCTCCATGGGAAAGAGCAGATTCACACCCGTCTCCAGCATGGGCGGCACAATGAGGTCGGGCTGGCCGTCGGTATCCACCGAGAGCACCGGGATATCGTGGGCCTGCGCAAAGGCGCGGATGCGCCGGTAGCACGGCGCGATGAATTCACGCCAGTGCGCCGGTGAGATGAGCGGGCCCTGTTTGCCGCACATGTCCTCCCAGAGGTGAATGACATCCACCCGCACCTCGCGCACCACCCGGCCGAAGACTTCCAGCCACAGCGTGGTGAGATGATCCATGATCTCGTGCACCCAGTCGGGTTCCGCGCAAAATGCGACGAGACATTCCTCGTCGCCCAGCAGCCAGCGCAGCGTGCCGAAGCTGCCGGTGTCGGGAAAGGTGCCGAGTTGGATCGGGATGCCCGCCGCCATCCACGCCCGCGCCTGCTCGCGCCAGTCACCCGCGAGGCGGCGCGGGTCGGCGGGATCCAGCCTCTCGTCGCGATAGCGCGCCCAGTCCGTGCGGGTCTTCACCGGCCAGTCGATGAACTCCGACATGCCTTCGTCGCCCTTGAGATTGCGGCGTTTGATGCCCCAGCTGTCGAGGTAGGTGACGGAGTCGGCATCCTCCGCGACCTTCATACTGAAGTCCGGCAACGGTCCGAGCTTCACCGGGACCACTTTCCAAACTTCATCCGCGCCGAAATGCGCCCGGACGTCGGCGAATGACTTGAAATCCGCCGGCAGGCCCTCGCGTTGCCAGCGCTCCCAGGTGGCGTTCCAAATCCACCAATACAACCAATAGGGCGCCCGATCCCGGGGCCGGTCGAACACGGTGGCAAGGAAGCGCTCGCGATGCGTCATGGTTGTTCCGTTTTTCCTAGGTTCCACTTTGGCGGGAGAGAAAGCCTGTGAAAAAAGTCAGGGGACGTGCAGCACTTCGCCGCCAGGCAGGGTCAGCGTGCGCTGGCAGTCGAAACCCCAGAGTTCCCAATTGCCGTCGATGTAGTTGTCGTTGCCCGGGCGGGCACAGGCCTGCGTGTAGAGATACCACTTGCCGGCGATCTCATAGAGGGCGGGGGTGGCCACATGGTAGATGGTTTTGTCGGCGTAGACCCCCGGCCATTTTGTCTGCACCAAGGCATCGGCATCTAACTGCTGCCAGCCTTGCGCCGGGTCCGGACTGACGGCGACAACCGGCCGCCAGCGTTTGCCGTGCTCCGGTCCCACCTCGATGAACAACACATAGGTGCGCCCAATCTTGCTGACCTGATGCCACTCGTAGTAGGCACCAGGAGTGGACTGGAAAATCTGCCCCATGCCACGCGGATCGTCCCCGTTCCAATGGCGCTTCCATTTCTTGCCGTCATTTGAGGTGGCGTAGCGGATGCCTGGCAGCGTGCCATCCTTACCGCGATAGGAGTAATACATGTGCCAGTCCCAGCTTCTGGTCGCTTCATTCCACTCGCGCATCACCGCCGCCTGCGATGCCATGTCCTCATGGAAAGGCGCCGCGCTCTCAGGGACCAACACCGGGGCATCACCCCAGCGGATGATGCTTTCCGCCGTGATCGCCGCGTAGCCGTCGGCGCCAGCCGGGCAGACGGCCAGCCCGATGCGATCCTGAATCTGATCCTTGGTGCCGGAGTAGTAGATATAGTAGGCATCCTCCTCCGGAATGTAGAGCACGGCGTCGAGGCGGATACTGCCAGAATCCCAACCCTGTTGGCTTGGGCTGAAAATCGGGTTGCCCTTGTCCTGGTGCCAGGTCCACGGGTCGTCTGTTGCGGCCCACGCCTTGCCGATGGCGCAGATGGCCCGGTTGGACGCGGGCACGCCTGAATAGAACATGACCAGCCGCCCCGGAATCTTCGGATTGGGCAGGATGCAGGGTTCCTGCACCTGTTGCGACTGCCAGTCGGAGTTGGTGCGATCGATGATGATTTGGCCGCGCACAGATTTGGATAAATTCATGGGATCTGGAATGGGCGGGACCGCCGCCGGGCCGCCATGCAGCGGGAGCACAAGCAGCGCCAGCAGAAGGGAAAGGGTGGCCATCGACGCAAGCATCTGGATTTTTTAGGCGCTAAACAAGAACCGTCGTGAGATCTGGCACCATCCGTTTGTCATCACGCTGCGGGACAAAAATAACACAAACGGCACGAGTAATTTAGCCGGTGAAGAACAGGCCTTGGTTCCGATCATTCTCACTCTCCGCCGTTGCACCCCGTCAGACCGGCCCCCACGTTCGCAGTCAACAGATGGAATCCCCGCCCCCCACCCCGTCGGCCGCCTGGCGCTGGATCCCGACCCTCTATTTCAGTCAAGGCGTTCCTTATGTGGTCGCGATGACCCTGTCGGTGGTCATGTATAAGAACCTTCAGGTCTCCAATACCGACATCGCACTTTATACGAGCTGGCTGTATCTGCCCTGGGTCATCAAACCGCTGTGGTCGCCGCTGGTGGATCGTTTCCGGACCAAGCGCCTCTGGATCATTGGGCTCCAGTTGGTGATCGGTGCCGCACTGGCAATGGTGGCGCTGGCAGTGCCGGGCCCGGCTTTTTTCCGCGCCACGCTGGCGATCTTCTGGTTGCTGGCTTTCAGCTCGGCGACCCATGACATCGCGGCGGACGGTTTTTACCTGCTGGCACTGCCGCCCCATCAACAGGCCGCGTTTGTGGGCGTGCGCAGCACCTTCTACCGGTTGGCAATGATCGCCGGCCAGGGGGGGCTGGTCTATCTGGCCGGCACCCTGCAGTTGGCCACGGGGAATATTTCCTGGGCCTGGTCTCTGGTGTTCGGATTTCTCGCCGCTTTCTTCGTGCTGATGGCCCTTTATCACCTGATTTTCCTACCCCGACCGTTGGGTGACCACCCGGTTAAATGTGCGGCCCGGTTTTCTGCGGGCTACCTCGGGGTCTTCGCTGCTTTCTTCCAGAAAAAGGAGATTGGAATAATTTTGGGCTATTTGCTCCTCTATCGGTTCGCCGAAGCCCAACTGGTCAAACTCGCCGTTCCTTTCCTGCTCGATGGGCGGGAAGTCGGTGGACTGTCCCTGTCCACCCAGCAGGTCGGCATCATCTATGGCACCATTGGGGTCATCGCGCTCACTCTTGGCGGGTTGGTTGGCGGCTATGCCATCTCACGGCTCGGGCTGAAGCGCCTGCTGTGGCCGATGTTGCTCACCATGCACGTGCCCAACGCCATCTTCATTTTTCTGGCGCTGCTGCAGCCGGCTAATGCCTACGTGATCGGTGGCGCCGTGGCGGTTGAGCAATTCGGCTACGGTTTTGGTTTCACCGCCTACCTGCTCTACATGATGTTGGTGGCGGAAGGTGAGCACAAGACGGCCCATTACGCCATCTGCACGGGTTTTATGGCGCTTGGCATGATGCTGCCGGGCATGGCTGCCGGCTGGATTCAGGACCACGTGGGTTATAGCAATTTTTTCATCTGGGTCTGTCTCGCGACCCTCCCCTCTTTCGCTGTGACCGCCTTGCTCAAAATTGACCCGGCTTTTGGGCAAAAGCCCCCACCGGGGAGCCAACCGGTCACTTCAGCCACCGGCGCGCCCCGGCAATAAGCTCATCCCACTGCAGCGCCGGGCCGGGATCGACTTTGTTTTCCTGGATGTGAAAGTGACCGAGAATCCCCCGGTAACGGGCCAGTTCTGCATCCGGCAGCTTCCGGCGGATCAGCCGGCCGGCGCCATCCCGCGGGTAATCGCAGCGGATGCGGGGCAATACGCGGCAGAGCGCGGCGGTGAGCTTCGTCAGGGCGGCGTATTGTTCCGGCGTAAAATCGTATTGTTCCAACTCGCGGCCCTGCACCACGCCGCGCACCTTGGCGGGTCGCGCAGGCCGGCCGGTGAAGTCCGGCTTGTGCACCCGTGGCGCATGGATTCGCGGGGGCACCGTGAGCACCAGTTGATCTGTTCCATCCCGCCGATACCACTCGTCCAGCGGTTTGCTCTCACCGGGCGGATAAGCGCCGATACATGCAATTTCGACACCAATAGAGCGGTTGTTTGCCGTCGTGGCGTGCTGGGCGCACTCCCACAGGTCGAGCGTCTGATAAATTGTGCCGTCAACATCCAACAGAAAATGGCTGCTCAGCCCCCGGCGTTGCAGAATGTCGAAACAAACCTGGCTGAGGCCGCAGCCGTCGTAGTGCAAAATGAATTGATCAACGACAGCTTGCAGGGCGGCCAATTCCGGCTTCGACCCAGGCGTTTCCTTCTTCTCTAAACCCCGGCGCACCCCGTGGTGTTGCGACCAGATGGTCGCAGCCCCATTCACCGACCCCGGACTTTTATCCCCCGGCGGCGAACTGAGATAGGCATTGTAGCCACCGGGTTCCAGCCAGGTGATTACCCGGGTGCCGGTGTGAACTCTCCGGCCGGCCACGATTATTTCATCGCCTGCCAACGCCACCAAAACAGGCGCGGTGCGGCAACCCGCCAATATGCCGGCAATCACGGCACCAGCGGCCAGTGCGCCGGGCCACGGCTTATTTTGCCACCACGAGCGGGAAGTCATTTTTTTTCAGCGCGCGGTGCAGGGCGGCGATATGGGCGCGGTCGCGGGTCTCCACCGTGCACACGGCATGCACCGCGGAAACATCCGGACCACTGAACGCCCGGTCGTGTGCGATATCCTTGATGCTTGCGCCGCTTTCGGCAATGACCCGGGCAAGTTGCGCCAGTCCGCCGGGGCGGTCACTGATGACGGCGGTGAAGCGGGTGAGCCGACCGTCGTGCACAAGCCCTTTGTCAATCACGCGGCTCAGGATCGCCGGATCAATGTTGCCGCCACAGACGACGAGCACGACCTGTTTGCCCCGCAATTCGGGCAATCGCTCCGCCATCATCGCCGCCAACGGCGTGGCGGCGGCACCTTCGACCACGGTTTTTTCGAGTTCGACCATCCTTAAAATGGCGAGGGCAATGTCGTCCTCGGTGACATTGACCACCTTGTCCACATGCCGCCGCGCAAGGGCAAAGGCATTGGCGCCCACGGTCAGGGTGGCGAGACCGTCGGCCAATGTCGCACGGCGCGGGCGTAGCACCGGACAGCCGGCGCGCAACGCCGCGGCATAATTGCCCGTGGCGATGCTTTCCACGCCGATCACACGCACCTTCGGGCGCACGCCTTTCACCGCCAGGGACAGTCCGGCAATGAGTCCGCCGCCCCCGATCGGACACACGATGGCGTCAACGTCAGGCACCTGCTCAAGAATTTCAAGCCCCATGGTGCCCTGTCCGGCAATGATGTCGGGCGCATCATAGCCATGGATGTAGGTGTAGCCATGTTCCGCGGCGATCGCATCCGCCCGGGCGCGGGCCTCAATAAAATCCCGACCATATACCAGCACCTGCGCGCCCAGTCGCTGACTGGTGGTGATCTTGATGAGCGGGGCGTAGTCCGGCATTACGACCGTCACCGGGATGCCAAGGAGCCGGCCATGGTAGGCCAGCCCCAGGGCATGGTTGCCGGCGCTGGCGGCGACGACCCCGCGGCGGCGTGCGGCAGGGGAAAGTCGCAACAGCGCGTTGCGCGCGCCGCGCTCCTTGAACGAGCCGGTGCGCTGAAAGTTGTCGAGTTTGCTGAAAATCCTCGCGCCGGTGATCTCGGACAACGGAATGGATTCCGCGCAGGGGGTGACGATGACACCCCCGGCAATACGGCGGCGTGCGGCGCGGATGTCGGCAAGGGTGACAGTCATACGTGGAGTGTGGTGCACCCCCGGCCATTGGAAACACGAAAGACGGCGGCCTTTTCAGCCGCCGTCTTCACGATTACTTGCTGTAAATTACTGCCGGGGGGAGAAACTCCAACGTCACTTATTCATGACCCGGACCTGGGTCCATCGGGGGCGGAAAACCACCAATATCTTCACTTAGCCTTCCTTTCTCACCGCGGGCGGCCCGTTCTTTTTGGAATTTTTCTCGGGCCACCGCCCACTCGGTATCACTGATCTTGCCGTCATTGTCTGCATCCACCTCTTTCAGGTGTTGCAGCTGCTTTTCAAGCCGGTTGCGCATTTTCTGCTCCGCGGCAGCCCGGGCGGCGGCTTTTTCCGCATCGTCGAGCTTGCCGTCGTTATTCAGGTCGAACCTGCCAAGCATGTAACCATGACGGAACGCCGGATCACGCATGCCCATGACTCCGGATCCCGGCCGGGGACCTTTTTCGGACTCACCGCGACCGCGCCTGGCGGACGGGCCCTCGCGGTGCATCTTCTTCACCACTTCACGGGCGGCGGTGCGTTCACCCTCGTCGAGGTTGCCGTCGCTATTCTTGTCTAATTTTTTAATGAGCCGGGCCTGGCGGGGAGACGCCGGGGAAGGCGCAGTAGCACCTTCCTCGGCGTGGGCAACTCCGACAGCGAACAGGAATAGCGTTGCTGATAGGAGCAGGGGGGGTAATTGAGGCTGTTTCATGGTTCTAAGGATTGAGTTGTTGTTGTCTTCCACTTCAATGACGCCGTGGTGCCGCGATAGTTACACCGCTTCCTTGAATCCACCCGCACATGTTTCAAGTCACATTCTCCGAACAAAGCCTGGGCGAGTTGAATCAACTCGCCCCGATGGCCCAGTTGGGGCTCATCGACCCGCTCGTCAACCTCATGCCGTCCGACCTCGCCAACCCGCGCGAGCCCCTCGGTCGCTTCCACCGCAAAAGCCGCGAGATCTACCGATTACGTTCCGGTGACTACCGCTTTTATTTCACCGTGCAGCGTGAAACGCTGCATACACTCTACATCCTGCACAAAAACTCGCTTGAGGACTGGCTCTTCCGCATGAAGCTGCCTGTCTCGGAGCAACAACTGATTGAACAGCACTCAAAGTTTTGGAAATACCTCGACAGCCTCACGAAGAAATAATCGCCATGGCCGACCCCAATCCAAAGACCGGTCCTGACGACCCGAACAACCCCTATCACGTCTCGCAGGCCAGCCGTATTTATTTTCTGCCCAATCTGATGACGGCGGGCAATCTGTTCTGTGGTTTTGTGGCGGTCATCCAATGCATCCAGGCGCGCTTGGCGGAGACGGCGGGCGGTGAATACCTCGGTCACACTTCGTCGCAACACTACCGTTCGGCGGTATGGTTCATCTTTGGTGCCGCTGCTTTCGATGCGCTCGACGGCCGGCTGGCGCGCCTAGGGGGTCGTGAATCGCTCTTTGGGGCCGAGTTTGACTCGCTGGCCGACGTGATTTCCTTCGGCATCGCGCCCGCCCTCATGGTCTTTTTTCTGATTCTGTCGCCCACGCAGGGCTATGAGGCATTTCGCAATATCGGCTGGTTTCTTGGTTTTGTCTATCTGCTCTGTGCCGCCATCCGACTGGCTCGTTTCAACGTCCTCACCAACCCCCTGCTTTATCGCGACAAACACGAGAGCACCAAGGATTTCATCGGCCTGCCGGTGCCCGCCGCCGCCGCCACCGTTGCCGCACTGGTGCTTTTTCTTCTCTACCTCTCCGAAAACGACAAATCCTTGAATCGCTGGGCTCTCGCACTTCCGCCGCTCCTTGGTCTTATTGCCATCCTGATGGTGAGTGGCATCCGTTATCCCAGCGGCAAAAAAGTGGATCTGCAGACAAAGACCCGGCTCCTGCCGTTCGTGGCACTTCTCGTGTTCATTGGCGGGGTGGTGCTTTTCAAGGAGATTGCCATCCTTTGCACGGCGCTGGGCTATATATTCTTCGGTCTTGGTCGTCATCTGCGCCGCCACCGGCGTCTCAAAAACGTGCCTAATTCAGTGTGAAGAAACCTATGATAACCGCCCAATAACCTTACCCCGGTGAATAACCCGTGGGTTGTTGACCATTACCCGACGATTTTTCACAATGCCCGAACGCCCTTTTCTAGACTGAGATCCTCAAGTTACTGGTCTTATTGACCGCATATATGATTACGGATATAATTCCTTATTGAACCTGTATTCATTTGGACTTTGTTAACATCCCAATAGAACCCCTCTCTCCGCATCCATGAAATTCAAAATCAACCGCGATCATTTCGCCAACGGTCTTGCCCAGGTGCTCAACGTGGTTGGCTCCAAAGCCACCATGCCTATTTTGAGCAACGTGCTCATTGAAGCAGAGAAAGACCAGATTTCACTCACCACCACCAACCTCGACCTTGGCATCTGCTGTAAAATCAAGGCCGAGGTCAAGGAGACCGGCGCCGTCACCCTGCCCGTCAAACGCCTTGCCGTCATTGTTCGCGAACTGCCCAGCGTCGATGTTAGTGTAGACGCCTCAGCCAACCACCAGGTGAAGATTGCTTCCGGTGGTTCCAATTTTCGCATTATGGGCATCGGCAAGGATGAGTTTCCGCCACTGCCCGAGTTCGGCGACGAAAAGACCTATTCACTCGAACAGGCCGAACTCGCCACCATGCTTAAGAGTGTGGCCTATGCCCAGTCTACGGACGAAACCCGTTACATCCTCAACGGCGTTTATTTTAACTTTAAGGATGGCAAACTTGCCTTGGTTGCCACCGATGGCCGCCGTCTGGCCTTTGTGTCGAAAGAACTGGAAGTTCCGGACGCCAGCGCCGGTGCGATCATCCTGCCCGCCCGGACCGTGGGCGAACTCCTGCGTCTTCTCGACAAGGGCGAAAAGGTGAAAATCGGCTTCAACGAACGCCGTGCGGCATTTCAAATTGCGACCGACAAGGACGGCAGTGGTCTCGTGGATAGTGTCTACCTCTACTCAAAGGTGGTTGAGGGCAACTATCCGAATTACCATCAAGTCATTCCGAAAGAAACGCACCAACGCATCAAGCTTGAGCGCGAGCTTTTCCTGCAGTGTGTGCACCGCGCCGCGCTCGTCTGCTCGGAAAAGGCCAACTCCATTAAAGTCAAGCTTTCGAGCAATCTGCTCGAAATCACCGCCCAGAGCCCAGATTTTGGCGAAGCCCACGAGTCCATGGCCATCGGCTACAGCGGTCCCGAGCTGCAGGTGGCGTTTAACCCCGCATTCGTGATGGATCCGCTGCGTGCGCTTACGAAGGACGAAGTTTTTTTTGAGGTGAAGGACGAAGTAAGCCCTGGTGTATTCAAGACACTGGAAAGTTTCATCTGCGTCATCATGCCGGTGCGATTGAGCTGAATTTTTGTCCGGGGGTTCCTTATGCCCAATTGTTTTGGGTGGGGACAAGTCCAACAGTAGCCAAGAATTAACCCCCAGTCATCTCCCTCGTCATGGAACCAGCCTATTATCTGCTTGCCGCCATTACCGCTTCACTGGTGATGGCACAGATCAACCTGCGCCTTGGCTCGCCGGTTGTGGCAATTCTCGAGCGTTGGCTGCGCTGGCTCATCTTTGCCTTTGGGGCGGCCCACCTCAGCAGTGATTTTCAACTCATCGACCGGCCCTACTGGGCGCTGGTGATGGTGTTTCTGCTGCTATGGTTTTTCGGCGAGACGTTATACAACTGGCTTGGCATACAGGCGTTGAGCGTCAGTCCGCTCCCGCTTTTCCCGCGCTACGTGTCCAATCCCGGTGGTGAAGAATGGCCTGTGCAGCCGCGCCTGCTGAAAATCCGCGAGTGGTTGCGCGCACAAGCCTTCAAACCCGTGCAGTCGCTCCGGGCGGAAATTGGCGGTGGCATTTACCTGCGTATGGCGGTCTATCAGGATGCTGCGGCGAAATTTCGTGTTCATGTAATCTTTCTGCCCCAGGCCGGCGGAGCCATCGGTGTGTGCTATTCAATTGTTTCCCTTGCTGCCGACGGCAGCCGTTTTGTAACGGACAATTTCTACATTCCCTTTGCTGGGTTCTATCCCGAGCACTGGTTTGTCGAGAGACTGCCACTGCGCCGGTCGCTGCCGCGCATGCTCGCGCGCCATCAGGACCGCCTGGTGAGGGAGGAAACGGTGCCATTCGCCACCGAACCGCTGACCGACCTCAATACACAGCAGCACGAACTCGACCAGCTCAACACCCAACTCGGCTTCCTTAATCCGACCTCGGAGCGAGAGGAATTCGGCAAGATCTCCCAAGCCGGCCGCTATCGCGTCTGGAAGGAAATTTGGATGCTCAACTACCTCGGCCGCGCCGCGCGGTATCAGTGAAACGGCGGATAAAAAAACCGCTAATCCGGCCAGCCGCCCGCTTTGGTCTGGTCTCGCGGGGCCGGACTATTATTGGGGAGGGATGCTGTTGATTGCCGTTACCACCTTGGAGAAGATTCAGAGGCTGCCCGTGCTGTTCTGGCTGAAGGCGGCGCTCGTTATCGCGGTCTTCATCGCCGGGGTTATCTTGCTCCGCAAACTGGCCGGCATGAACAAGGCCGTCTTGGCCGCTATCTTATTGGTTGTTGGCACAGCCCTCGGCTTCTCCTGGATCTACGAGCGCAACGAGCCAGCCTGGGCCACTCCCGTGGTCGAAAAGCTGGCCTGGTTTTTCCCGACAAAAAATACCGCGCAGAAGCACATCGAAGCCTACCGTCAATGAGCCCGCCTTGACTACGCCTGTGGTCAAATGGCCGGCCGGGGCTTTCCCAGCTGGGCGGTTGTAACAGCCGACCGGAACGGCAGGATGGCAGCAGAAGACTCCTGAACCGGGGGCTAGTGTTCACCTTGCCGGGCAGGGTACAGAGGATTAATCGATGTCAAATTCCAGATATGCTGTAATTACGGCATGACCCATCGCAGATGCGAAGCCCCCCTGTTTCTCCGACGCGGCCCGCACCGGCTGGCCGCGATGCTGCACCGGGCCGTTCCCCGCAACCCCCGGCTTGTGATCTTGGCGCATGGCTTTACCGCCACAAGGCCGAGACCGGCCGGCTCTTTGTGGACACCGCGCGGGCGCTCGCGGACCGCGGCCTCGATGCCCTGCGCTTCGATTTCATGGGTAGTGGCGATAGTTCGGGGAATTTCAGGGATATGACACCGCTGACCGAGATCGACGATCTGCATGCGGTGCTCAACTGGGCCCGGCGGCGCGGCTACCGGCGCATCGGCGTGCTGGGTCTGAGTCTCGGTGGCGCGGTTGCCATCTGCACCGTCGCACACCGGCCGGCCGGCGACGTGGCCGCGTTGTGCACCTGGTCGAGCGTGCCGAGTTTTGCTTCCTGGCGCCGGCAGCCCGATGACGCCGTGCTGGATCCGCAAAACTGCAACCGGGTCAGCCCGCGCTTTTTCCGGGACCGGCCCAACGTGGATGTGCCGGCGGCCTATGCCATCATCGCCTGCCCCAAGCTGCAGATCCAGGGTGACCACGACCTGCCGGGCTTCCGGAAGGGGCTCGAATCCAACCTGCGCGCAGCGATGCCGCCCAAGCGTCACGTCATCATCCCCGGCGCCGACCATGTGTTTTCCCGGGCGGACCACCGGCGCCGGGTTATCCGGCAGACATTAAATTTTTTCGAACGTTGGCTCCTGCGCTGAGTATTTTGCGGGTATTTTAAGAGCAGAGACGCCAAGCGGGCGCTCTGGGCGCGGTTTGAAGTGCCCGGAACCTAACACCTGTTTCCGGCGCGATTTTACACAACGCTCAATCGTGCGGGCATAGGACGCACACGAACTTTGACGACGCACCGTTTGCTGGTAGACTGACTCTCCCATGGTTTCCAATCGAGCCTCTGTTCCAGAGCCGTCCGCCCTCGACGCCGAGGCCGAGCGGCTCTTACGCGCGCTCCTGCACGTGGACTGCGAGCCGGGCCGCACCTGGGATTACGCGGGCTGCCGCCGCATCGCGCCCCTCACGCTTGAAATCAACCGGCTCAAACGTGAAAAGGACGCCGTTATCCTCACCCACTCCTACATCGAACCCGAGATCATCTACGGAGTCGGCGACTTCAAGGGGGATTCCTACTTCCTCAGCCTCAAGGCGCGCGAATCCAAGGCCAGGATGATCGTCTTCGCCGGCGTCGTCTTCATGGGCGAGACCGCCAAGATTATCTCGCCAGCTGCGATGGTTATCGTGCCTGACCGTGATTCCGGCTGCTCCTTGGCCGACTCGCTCAACGGCGACCAATTGCGGCGTCTCAAAACCGCTTACCCGGACGCCGCCGTCGTCTGCTACATCAA
>CAJBES010000046.1 GCA_903952145.1 uncultured Opitutaceae bacterium
CGAACCCGCACCCTCGGTAGCTTTACCGCCCCCTGTTACGACACCAAGCCCGATAGCCTTGCTGCCTGCAACGGGAAATTATACCAAGGTTGAATTGCCGACGGGCGTTTCTGTTGAATTACCCGATTCTTGGACAGTGCTTTCCAACAACCAGATGACCGCCATATCTCAAATCAACCGCAATCAAATGGGGGTTTATGATGCAACCAGTGAGCTGAAATTCGGTGCAAATTTAGTAACTATTCAGGTCGTTTGACCTGACCGACATGGTGGCGGAGGCAGGGCGGGGGTGCAAGGGAAATCCCCGACAGGGAAAATATTTTCATTTTTTTCGGGACTCCTGTTTTTATCTCCTGCATGATCCGGGTTGTGTTCGAACCTGGCATCATTCAAGGCCGACTCATCGGCGAAGCGGAGATCGCGCAAGTGCGCTTGCTGCTCTCCGAGCATGGTGACTGGAGCCGTTGGCGGGTGAGCCAGCATCTGGCCCGGCTCTGGGAGTGGCGCAGCGCGAGCGGCCAGCTCAAGGATATGGCGGCACGCACGCTGCTGCTCAAACTCGAAGAGCGTGGTTTGATTGTGTTGCCGACGCGGCGGCAAGCCTCGCCGATTCGCACGAGCCGAAAACCAGCGTCCGAGCCTGAGCGACTGGGCGAGTTGTTTCCCGAGCTGGCAAATGCGGAGGTTGACGTTGCGCTTCCTGAGTTGCTGCCGCTTGGCATGGAGGAGATAAGCCGAAAAAAGCACGCAGGCAAGCAGGCTGTTTTTTCGCGCCTGCTGGAGCGGCACCATTATCTGAGCCATCGCGGGACGGTCGGGGAAAACATGCAGTATTTCGTCAGCGACCGGCAGGGGAATCCGCTGGCCTGCGTTTTATTTGGAGCGGCGGCATGGCAGTGCCGGGCACGCGATGCGCACATCGGATGGGACGCGGCGGCGCGTGCGCGAGGTCTGGCATATGTGACCAACAACACGCGCTTTCTGATCCTGCCCTGGGTGCGCGTGCCGCATTTGGCCAGTCATGTGCTGGGGCGCATTGCGCGGCGGCTTTCGGCCGATTGGCAGGAAAAATACGGGCACCCGATCCATCTGTTGGAAACCTTTGTGGACACGAGCCGCTTTGCGGGAACCTGCTACCGTGCGGCCAACTGGCGCATGACGGGAGTGACCACTGGGCGCACCCGCCAGAACAAAACGATGGTCCCGCAGGCACCACCCAAAGCCGTGTGGCTTTACCCGCTGCGCGAAAACTACCGGGAGGCATTATGTGCGAGTTGAGCCGCCGCCGGGAGGAGCTTTTGACTCAGGCCCGCAGAAAACCAAAGGTCGTCGTGGACCTGGTCCTCACTCTGGAGGCTAAGGTCCGCGATCTGGAGGGGCGGCTCGCGCTCAACAGCACCAACAGCGGCAAACCGCCCTCCAGCGACGGCCTGCAAAAACCGGTCACGCGCAGCCTGCGCACGAAAACCGGACGCAAACCCGGCGGCCAGCCGGGCCATCCCGGACGCACTCTGGAACAGGTGAAAGTCCCGGACTACACCCAAGTCCACTCGTTGCAGTCCTGCACCTGTGGACGTTGCGGCGGGGTGTCCTTGAAAGACGCGCCCGTGCTCGATTACGAGCGCCGCCAAGTCTTTGATCTGCCGCCCATGCGCCTGGAGGTGACCGAACACCAGGCCGAAATCAAACGCTGCCCGATCTCTGGATTGAATGTGAGAGCCGAGTTCCCGCCGGCGTGGATGCCCCCGTTCAATACGGCCCTCACTTCTGCGGGTTCACGCTCTACTTTTCCAACGAGCAACTCCTTCCCTTTGACCGGCTGCGCAAGACGTGTCGCGACCTCTTCGGCCAGCCCCTGAGCCTGGGAACCCTGACCCAAACCAATGCCCGCGCCTACGAGGCGCTGGCACCCGTGGAAGCCGCCATTATCCGGGGACTCATTGCCGCTCCGGTGCTCCACGCCGATGAAAGCGGACTGCGTGTGGCCAAGAGCCTGCATTGGATCCATGTCGCTTCCACCGCTTTTTTGACCTTCTTCGGCGTGCATGGCAATCGCGGTGCCGAGGCCATGGATGCGCTGGGCGTCCTGCCCTTCTTCCGCTGCTGGCTCATCCACGACCACTGGAAAGCCTACTACAAATTTGAGGCCCTCCACGCCCTGTGCAACCAGCATCTCCTGCGCGAATTGAAGTTCCTCTTCGAGCAATGCGGCGAGCTCTGGGCCGGCGAACTGAGCCGCTTCCTGCTCGATTGGAAAGACGACCCCCGCACCAAAGACGGCTTGGATGAGGAAGTGTTCAAAAAAGCCCGCCGCCACTACAAAGCGATCATCCGCAAAGGACGCGCGGACCATCCGCGTCGCCAGCCCGGCCAAGGCCGCTCCAAACAGGACAAGGCCACCAACCTCCTGGACCGCCTGGATGACTACGACCTCTGCGTGCTCGCCTTCCTGGTCGATCCCAATGTCCCCTTCACCAATAATCAAGGCGAGCAGGACATCCGCATGATCAAGGTGAAGCAAAAGATCTCCGGCTGCTTCCGAACTCTCGACGGCGCACAATGCTTCGCCCGCATCCGCAGCTATCTTTCCACCTGCCGCAAGCAGGGCCTCAACCTCTGGGACGCCTGCTTCCAAGCCGCAATCGGCCAACCCTTCCTGCCGACTCTTCCACAATCAGATCAAACGACCTGAACAGTTACGGCTTTTTTTTATCCGGCTTAGCTCTTTCGCCGCCGCCCAGGCGCGCTTGTCCCCGTATTCCCGCAGGTGTTCGACGACCAGCCGCGCATCGTCTTCGTAGCGGACCTTGGCCTCTGGATGACGGAACCAGAAACACTCGGAAAATTTCCGCACCAATTCCGAGGCAAGCGCCACCACCTCCGGCGATGCGGGCACGCGTGCCGGGAAGCTCGCGGCTGGTTCCTCGACTTTCATGGGAGTAGCCTAACCCCTATCGAAGCAACCGGCAATCCGGATCCTTCGCTGCGAGATGGCAAGCCCGGCGGCTGACGGTACGCCCAGTCTGCTCTCCAACATGCTTGTGGTTTCATTTGCATCGATTAAGCAGACAACCGGCTATCCATAAAGCGAACAAAAATATGCAGAAAAATCGGATAGCCTGCGCTCTGGAATTTGCATACAATTTGTCTCTATGGTCAATTCGTGTC
>CAJBES010000047.1 GCA_903952145.1 uncultured Opitutaceae bacterium
GATGCTGAAGCGATAGAGGAAGTAGTTGATCGGCTTCAGGAGGAACTGGTTGATGATCCCGTTGCGGATCTCCTCGCTGATCTGGTAGTCCTCGTTGAACGCGCTGATGAAAAACTGCAGGACGAGGAGCGTGATGAAGTAGGTGAGAGTCTGGCGCAGGTCGAAGCCGCCGATCCGCTCCGTGCCGGCGAACGCGGCGCCCCACAGGATGAAGACGACCGCGAGGTGAAAGAGCGAAAAGAAGCCGCGCAGGGCGAAATTCCAGCGGTAAACCAGGTTGCCCTGGAGGCCGACAAGGAAGACGTGCCGGTATTTGTTAACCGCGGTCAGCATCATGGGACAGCGGAGTGGTGGTTCCTACCCGCAGCCTTTGTGTTTGAGCCGCCCGTCTGTCGAATCGGACAACAGGCGGGGTGGCGCCGGGGGTGAAAACAAGGGCGCTCATTTCAGGCCGAAACGCCCGATCACCTCGACGGCGAGATTGCGGTAGGAAGTGGCGCCTTGGCCGTGCGGGTCGTAGGCGAAGATCGTCTTGCCAAAGCTCGGGGCTTCGCTGAGGCGGACAGTGCGGGGGATGACGGTGCTGAAGATTTTCTCGGGGAAATGCTTTTTCACGTCGTCCACGACCTGATGGGCGAGGTTGGTGCGGACGTCGAACATGGTCATGATGATACCGCCGAGTTCGAGGCCTGGATTGACGTTGGCCGTCTTGAGCCGGTCCACGTTGCGCAGGATCTGGCCGAGGCCCTCCAGCGCCATGTATTCGCACTGGAGCGTGATGAGGAGGAAATCGGCGGCGGCGAGGCTGTTGATGGAAAGCAGGCCGAGCGCGGGCGGGCAGTCGATGATGATGGCGCGGTAACCCCCGGAGTCGCGGACGGGCTGCAGCACGCCGCGCAGCTTCATCAGGTAGTTTTCCATCTGGGCGAGTTCGATCTCGGCGACGGCCAGATCCTCCTCGGAGGGGATCAGCGCCAGATGCTCGTAGGCCGTGGGGGTGATCATCTCGAAGGCGTGGCCCTCGCCGCGCAACGGACCGTAGAGGCTGCGGCCCTCGTGCTTCTCGATGCCGACGGCGCTGGTGGCGTTGGCCTGGGGATCAAGGTCGATAAGCAGGGTGTGGATCTTCTTCTCCGCCAGGGCGGCGGCGAGGTTGACGGCGGTGGTGGTTTTGCCGACGCCGCCCTTCTGGTTGGCGATGGTGAAGACAGTGGTGGCCATGAAAGGCGCAAGTAAGGGTGATTCCGGGCCAGCGGCAAGCGCAGCGTCAGGGCCGGGAAACCGACCAACCGCCATGGTGTCGCAGTCGATGCAGGGTATTTGGCCGCTGGGCCTAATCCCTCTGAGCGCTTAACCCTTCACGGCACCGCTGGTCAGGCCGGAGATGAATTCCTTCTGGAGGAGGAGGAACAGGCACATCACCGGGGAGATGGACACGAGGGTGCCGGCCATGATGACGCCGTAATCCGTGCCGTAGATGCCCTTGAGGTTGTTGAGGGCGACGGAGAGCGGATGCAGCTCGGGCGACTGCAGGATGATCTGCGGACCGATGAAATTGTTCCAGGTGCCCATGAAGCTGATCATGAGGAACGCGCCGAGCATAGGCCGGACGATGGGGATCACGAGCTCGAAGAAAATACGGAACTCCCCGGCACCATCCATCCGCGCGGCCTCCAGCAGTTCGTCGGGCACGCTGTTGAGCATGGACTGGCGGAAGAGAAAGACGCCGAAGGCGGGGGTGAGGCCGGGGAGCAGCAGGCCGGTGTAGGTATCGAGCAGGTCGAACGAGTGGAGGAGCTGGAAGCTCGGCGCCAACAGGAGCGGGCCGGGGATGATGAGTGCGGTCAGGACGACGCCCAGCACGATGTTGCGCCCGCGGAACCGGTGTTTCGCCAGCGCGTAGCCGCCCATGGCGCAGAACAGGACGGTGAGGATGGAGCTGACGGAGGCGAGGAGCAGGGAGTTGTGCAGGGCACGGGGCAGGCCGAGCTCGGTGAAGAGCCGGATGAAGTTCACGAGGGTGAGCCGGTCCCAGCCGATGCCGCCCCAGCCGTCGCCGGCGGGCAGGAAGACGGTGGCGGCGAAGTCGAACTTGGATTTCAGCGCGCCGCACAGCATATAGGCGAACGGCACGAGGGTGAGTGCGGCGAAGCCGTAGAGCAGCACGTGCAGGAGGACGAGGAGGCGGTGCCGGGGCTTCATGGTCAGCGTTCCTCGTAGCGCCGGGCGAGCCAGCGTTGAAACAGGGCGAACCCCATGAGGGTGAGTGCGAGGACCCAGCCGATCGCGCTGGCGTAGCCGAGGTCGCCGGTGACGAAGCCCGACTGGTAGAGATACATCATGACGGTGAGCCCGCGGTTCTCCGGACCGCCGCTGTTGCTGAGGAGGATGTAGCTCAACTCGAACATCTGGAAGCTGCCGATGACCGAGAGCAGCGTGATGAAGCCGGCCACGGGCGCGATGTCGGGGAGCGTGACGTGGCGGAAACGCTGCCAGGGGCCGGCGCCGTCGATCTCGGCCGCCTCGAGCAGGTCGCGGGAGACGTTCTGCAGGGCGGCCAGGAAATAGACCATGTTGAAGCCGGCATACATCCAGAGTGCCGCCAGGATGAGGGAGCTCATCACGTATTCCTGCATCCAGGCGAACTCCGGATCCCAAGCCGTGAAAAGGTGGTGCAGGGTGGCGTTGATGAGGCCGGTGCGCTTCTCAAAGATGGGCGCGAAGAGCATGGCGACAAACGGCAGGCCCACGAGGGAGGGCGCAAAAAACGTCAGCCGCAGAAACCCTCGGCCGCGGATGCCCGGCCGGTTGAGGAGCAGGGCGAGCCCGAGCGCGAGGGGCAATTGCACAAAAAGAGAGCCGAGGGTGTAGCGCGCCGTGTTGGCGGTGGCCGTCCAAAACAGCGGATCGGTGAACAGGTAGCTGAAATTGTGGAGTCCGACCCAGACAGTGGTGCCCGGGCCGTAGGTCTGCTGCAGGGCGAGGCCGAAGGAACGCAGGAGCGGCCAGATCGTGAACAGGCTGAAGATGCCAAGGAAGGGCGCGAGGAAAAGCCACGGAACGGGGTTCCAGCGGGTGGGTTTCATGGCCGGGCGCGGAGGAAGACGTTGCGGTCGATGAAGCGCTCAAACTCGCGCTGGGCGGCATCCAACAGGCGCTGTGCCTCGAGCCGCAGCGACGCCTCGTCGTAGGTCCGGGTGCGGTCGGCGTAGCTGCGCAGTGCGGACAGGGTGTTGGTGAAACGTTCGATGCCACTCTGCACGTAGGGGGAGGAAGGGCGGGGCGGAACGTAGGGCGCCTGCTCAATGTAGAGGCGGCCGGAGGGCTGGCCGCAGAAGAAGGGGTCGGGCTGGTCGTAGATGGGCGAGGCCCAGAGGGCCTTGACCGGAGTGATGATGCTGGTGTCGCGAAACATCTGCTCGGCAAGGGCGGGGGAGAGATAAAGCTCTTTCGCAAAGGTCCAGGCAGTGGCAAAATTGGCGGAAGTCCTGGTGATGCCGAGCATAGTGCCACCGATGACGGAAGTGCGTCGGCCGCCTTTCTCCCATGCCGGAATGGGCATGAGCTTGAGTTTGCCGCCAAGGCCGGGGTTCTCGCGCTTCCAGGAGCCGGCCATCCAGTCGGGCACCAGAGAGCCAACTACGAGACCGTCGAGTCTTTGGCGGTGGCCGGAGGCGGAGTAGGTTTCGATGTCCACACACACGC
>CAJBES010000048.1 GCA_903952145.1 uncultured Opitutaceae bacterium
GAAATAAAAACCCCTGCAACCTCATGGTCTACAGGGGTTAGAAATTGGGTGCAGGGGTTGGATTTGAACCAACGACCTTCAGGTTATGAGCCTGACGAGCTACCGGGCTGCTCCACCCTGCAACAAGTGGGAGGCGCAACGTGCAATTCGAGTTTTCCCCTGTCAACGCCTATTTGAAGGTTTCCCCAATTCGCGCTTGCCAGCAGATGGGGTGTTCTCTGTTTTCAACCGCTCTGCCAGTCAAACCTACAACCTAAACCATCCTCACGATCGCAAGGCGGCCCATCGGCCGACCTGTGTCTCGGAACGATACATAGATCAGTATGAACATCACACCCAAAGACCTGCTCGATGCCGGCGTGCATTTCGGGCACCAGACCAAGCGTTGGAACCCGCGTTCGAAGCCCTTCGTCTTCGACCACCGCCAGGGCATCTCCATCATCGACCTCGGCAAGACGTTTGAGGCCCTCCAGAAGGCCTGCGCCTTCATTGAGGACATCGTTGGCGGCGGCGGCAACGTGCTCTTCGTCGGCACCAAGAAGCAGGCGCAGGAAATCATCCGCGAGGTCGCGACCGCGACCAACATGCCTTACTGCGTGGACCGCTGGCTCGGCGGCACGCTCACCAATTACGAGACCGTCAAGAAATCCATCACCAAGTATAAGAAATATCAGGAGATGGAGACCAACGGCGAAATGGACAAGCTGGCCGCCAAGGAAGTCGCGGCCATCAAGCGCGAGATGACCCGGATGCGGCGCAATTTCAGCGGCATCGTCGAAATGGGTGGAATGCCCAGCGTGATGTTTGTGGTCGACGTCAACCACGAGAAGATCGCCGTGGCCGAGGCCAGTCGGGTCGGGGTCCCGTGCATCGGCATTTGCGACACCAATTCCGATCCCGGCACCCTGTCACACCCGATCCCGGGCAATGATGATGCGGTGAAGTCCATCCGCATCATCGTCGAGTCCGTGGTTGCCGCCGTCCAGAGTGGGCTCGCCCAGCGGGACTCCCGCCGCGCCGCCCGTGGGGCGGCCGACCTGAAGGCCGTGCATGCCGCCGCCGCCGCGACGGTGGCTGAGATTGACCTTTCCCAGATCGAGCTGCCCCCGGATGTCGCCGCCGTGGTCGAGGGCGAGGAAATCGCCGCTCCGGTGAAGAAATCGGTTCGCATCAAGAAGGCCCCGGTCAAAGCCGAATAATCCCCTCCCATCATCGAAATGAGCACCACCATCACCGCCAAAATGGTCAACGACCTGCGCCTTGCGACCGGCGCCGGCCTGCTTGACTGCAAGAAGGCCCTTACCGAGGCCAATGGCAATATTGACGAAGCCACCACCATTCTGCGCAAGAAGGGGGCGGCCTCCGCCGCGAAGAAGGCGGACCGCGCCACCAAAGAGGGCCTGATCGAGAGCTACATCCACGTCGGCGGCAAGGTTGGCGTCATGATTGAGGTCAACTGCGAGACCGACTTCGTCGCCCGCAACGAGGACTTCAAGGCCTTCGTGAGGGATCTCTGCCTGCAGATCGCGGCCGCCAACCCGGCCGTGGTTTCCCGTGATCAGGTGCCCGAGGCCGACCTCGCCAAGGAGCGCGAGATCGCCGTGGCGCAGGTTCAGGGCAAGCCGCCCGCGGCCGTGCAGAAGATTGTCGAGGGCAAGATTGAGAAATTCTATTCGACCGTCTGCCTGCTCGACCAACCGTTCGTGAAGATCCCGGAAAAGACCGTGAAGGAACTGCTCACCGAGAAAGTGGCCAAGATCGGGGAGAACATCCAAGTCCGCCGCTTTGTGCGCTATCAGCTCGGCGGGTGAGCCGGCCGCACCGGACGCAACTTTACCAGGCGCCCCGGCAACGGGGCGCCTTTTTTTGCCTTGCCACACCCATGCCAAGACTGGGTGGGCCTGCCATTCGTGGAAAATTTCAGTGTCCAGACAGGCAATTTCCACCAGGGTACCGGGATGAAAGTCACGCGAGTCCAGATTGTCATCCGGGGCCTGACGAACTGCTGTCCCAACTGCGGCGGACGCACGCTGTTCAAGGCGGGCACGTTGTTCGAGGTCAACCCAACCTGCCCGCAGTGCGGTCTCAAGCTCGGGCGTGACGAAGGTTTTTTTCTTGGTTCGCTGTCACTCAACTACGGGGTGACCCTGCTCTGCTACCTGCTGCCGGTGCTGCTGCTGGCCTATTACCAGGTCATCGGCACCACGACAGCCATCGTGTTGGCGGGAGCCGGATCGATGCTGGTGCCTGCACTGCTTTACCGTCCCTCGCGCAGCTGGTTCCTGATGAATTACTTTTTTTTCCTCCCCCAACACCTGCCGGTGAATAAACCCGCGCCCGGACCCGGACAGGATGAATCTGCCTGAGGGTCCAATCATCGACGAGATCATATCACCAGGAGTGAAGGCCTTGACGGAAATAGCTCAGTGTCTCACGCCGAGGGGTATTCCGACACGGACGGTGAAATCAGTGCGGTCCTTTTCGCCGGTGAAGACGGTCGTGGGATGAAACCGTTTTTAAGAGAGCGCGGCAATAAAACGTGCCGGCAAATGGTAATACTTTCAGACATTGGCCGGGATCTTCGCAAACGCACTCAGCAAGCAAGGTTTTCGCATCCACAAGTGTCAGCTGACTTTTCTTCCCCAACGGGCAACAAAGTTTAGATCCGTTTAGGGAATCGCGGTCAGCATGGGCTTGTTGCATTTAGTTTTTAAAGCAAAGGTTATGTGAGGGGGCAAAATATGGTAGTGGCACAAGATTCGTGAATGCCATGAAATAACAATAGGTATAAATACCCTTAAAGTGGGTTAAAACGCCTAAATATATGCCTGTCATATTACCTGAAATTGTTCGTATTTGTGGAACTCTCATCCGGCCATTTTGTCACGGGCCGGGTCAAAGCAGTTAGGGCGGACCGAGTTTGA
>CAJBES010000049.1 GCA_903952145.1 uncultured Opitutaceae bacterium
AGATGATGTTGTAACGCGCCGCATCAAACTCCTTTTCGATCAGGGCGCGGTTCGGCTTCTCGTAAGTGGACTCCGCCAGCAACTCCTCCGTGGTCCGCCGGTGATCGGCACCGCCGCCGAGATCGAGGCGCATCCGGTTGAACAACTCGCCGTGGAGTTTGGCGTGGCGCTGGAGCAGTTGGCCGTAGTCGTCAGGCAGCTTCGCGAGAGACGCCTCCATCTCTTTCATCTCCGGTTTGTCCGGGTCATAGACCGGGCGCAGGTCCACGAAGATCAGGACGCGGTCGGCGCCTTTGATCGTCAGCGCGCCGGTGGTTTCCGCTTTAGTTGTTCCGCCCGTGGCGATCACGCGCGCAAGACCTTCCAGCGCATGGATGCTTCCCGGGTAGGTCTTGAGATAGCGGTTCGAGTAGGTCAGCGAGGAGCTGCTGGCCGTGCTCTTGATGTCGCCAACGTGCTCCTTGAACATCTGGTCGGAGCGCTTCGCGATGTCACTGTCGTCATTGAATTGATCGCTCGTTTCCCGTTGCTCCAGGGCGAGCCGGCAGTCGAGACTCCCGGGTTTCGGACCCGTGATGGCCAGCACCGCCACACCATCCGCGCGTGAGACAAACATTCGACGCTCGAAGGCGCCCCGGTCGTCCGACCAGCGGACGGCGGTCTCGCCGGTCTGGAAATCAACCGTGCGGCTGTAGTCGCGCACCTCGCCCTGATTGGTGCTGCCAATGGTGAGGTCAAAGGCCGGCACGAAAAAGTCCGGATACATGAAGCTGCTCTGCCCAGACAGGTTGAACTGAAGTTCCGTGGCCTGCTGATACAGCCCGCGCTCGATCAACCGGCGGATCTCGAACAACCTCGCCGACTGGTCGGCCGGCATCACCGGCGCACCCATCGGCATGAAGAGACGCTCGTGCGTGAAGATGATGCGCTCGTTCAACGGACGGCTCAGGGCGTTGGCGCCGATCGTGCCATTGCCGCAGATCAAACCCTCCTCCCAAATCTTCGCGGGCTGGGAGCTTACGAATCCGCGCTCCGGCACCGGCACCGGCGCGGAGCTGGCCAGATGACTTGTCGCAAGGAGGACGCTCATGGCGCAGACACTTTGGTTTATGACTTTGAGGAGGTGCTTTGTTTTCATGATAGATTCATTGGTTTCGCTGCGATCGCGGAGACGATGGCTGGACGGGCAGCGACGAACTTTCCGTCCCGGGGTAAAGCAGAACCTCTTCGCCCCGTTTGAGGTTGATCTGGTATGTTCCGGGCGAGAGTTCTTGCAGCTTGAAGGCATGGTCGCCCAGCAGTCGGATTTCACCAGGCAAGTTTGGCCGCACGCGGCAGGGTTCGCCAGCCAGGCTTTTGATGCGCACCCACTCGGTCTTACCCGCACTGCGTTTGGCCGAAACGAGGAAGGCCCCCTCGGCGCGCAGGTCATGAAACTCGAGGTCCTTCCAAGCCGAAGGAACGGCGGGGAAGATGCGAATCGGCCCGGGTTCCTCCTTCGCCGGATCGCTCCAGCTCTGGAGCATCATGTCCTGGATGATATTGGCGGCGGCCAGGGTGGATTCGATGCAAGGACTCTCATACCAGAGGCCGTTCGGATAGAGGTCGCCATGAAGTCGCTTCAGGCTGTCCAATACCTCGTCCCCGAGACCGAGGGCGGCGCCGATGGGTCCGGCGTGGGCCTGCACCATGGCCTGTCGTTGACCGGGACCCGCCGTTGAACGCGCCCGCTCGAAGGACCGCTTCAGAACCTCCGCAGTGCCCCTTTGCTCGATGTTCACCAGATGGAGCGGATAGATCATCAGCAGGTTGGAAAAGTGCTGGTGGTTGGCCGAGGACGATTTGTCGCGACCGAGCATGAAGCCGTGTTCATCGGCAGGGTAGTCGGGAAGGCGCTCAACCACCGCCTTCCACCGCGGGATAAGAGGGTCATCCAGCTTCAGACGCTGACTGGCCTTGAGGAGCGTGTGGCAGCCCCACTTGAACAGGGCGAGGTCGAAGTTGCAGTCGGCGAAAACACCTGTCTCCGGCGAGTAGGTTGGCGGGAGATGCAACTTGCCGTCAGGCTCTTCGCGAACCATGTGGAGGTAGAGGTTGATGGCGCGGCGCAGAAGTGGATAGATTTTCTCGCGCAGCAGGGCGTCGTCCATCGAATAGCGGTATTGCATCCACAGGTTGTGCATCGTCCACGGGAGGTTACCGACGAGGTCGTAGTAGCGCATGTCGCCCTCGCGCGTGCCGGCCATGTCCCACGCGACCGCAATCGGCAGGTAGGCCGAATCTTCCTGCCACTCGACCGGACGCACGGCCTTGATCAATTCCGAGTGTCGCTCATGAAGGCGGTCCACCAACGCCTGTCCCTGCTCAAGACGGTTGGCGGCATACACTGCCCAGTGCGCGCTCTGGATGTTCCAGTCGGTGGTGAAATAGGGCCACGATTTGCCCTGGAACCAGATGCCCGGCGTATCCACGAAACAGCGGCCCGCCCGCGTTGTGCAGCCATAGCGGTAGATGGTTTGCCAATAGAGCGATTCCAAGCTCTTGTCGGGAAGGGTGACGAAGCTGCGGGGATAGTAGACGTGCCACCAGTCGCGGTGTGTCTGCTCCCAGCTTGTGCGGTTGAGCTTCAGGAACCGCTCCACGTCCGCCTTCGCCACTGCGGCGGCATGGGTGGCGGGGTAGCTGTTGGCAATGCTGACGATGTGCGTGCGCGTGGCGTTGTGGACTTGTTCGGCCCATGCGGTGGCATATTGGCCGCCGGCCAGAAGGTCCTGAATCCACACCGAAGTC